>NZ_JBVJKN010000005.1:0-44796 GCF_055585225.1 Streptomyces sp. NPDC053673
ATTTTTGGCACGCTGTTGAGTTCTCAAGGAACGGACGCTTCCTTCGTACTCACCCTCTCGGGCTTTCCTCCGGGCGCTTCCCTTCGGTGTTTCCAGCTTAGCAGATCCGATTTCCGTTTCCGCCACCCGCTGGAGCGGGCTGCCGGGCCGTTCTTCGCTTTCGCGTTTCCCTTTCCGGCGGTTCCGACTCTATCAGATCCTTTCGGGCCTGATTCCCAGTCAGAGGAGGTTGTCTTTCTGGCTGTTGGGCCGTTCCGACGTTTCAAACTCTAGCGGATTTCCCGGGCGACTCATAATCGAGTCAATCGAAATGAATTTCGGCATGCCAAAATTCTTCCCGGCTGGGAGATCGTGCAGAGTTTGGTTGCCGCATGAGCGGCGGGAGTGGCCGTCGCAGAACCATTCCGGCTCCGTGACAACTCGAAGAACCTTACGGATCGACCAGGGGTGTGTCAACTCCCCCGTTCATCCATCTGCGGGACACCTTCCGGACCGCCTTCCGGGCCACCCCCGGGCCACCTTGCCGACCTACCTGGCCGGGCAGCCGGGGCAGCCGGGGCGACCGGGGCGACCGGGGCGACCGGGCGGCTAGTCCAGGTCGGTGAGCCGACCGCCCGCGTCCGGCTGGGTGTGCTCCACGCGGCGCAGGACGCGGATGAGCAGCTCGCCCAGGACTCCGCGCTCCTCGCTCGACAGGTCCTGGAGGAGGTCCTCCTCGAAGTTCGTGGCCATGCGCATCGCCTCCAGCCACTTCGAACGCCCTTCGTCCGTCAGCTCGACGATGACGCGCACCCGGTTGGTCTCGTCGCGGTCGCGGGTGACCAGGCCGTCGCCCGCCATGCGGTCGATGCGATGGGTCATGGCAGCCGGAGTGAGGCCGAGGCGCTTGGCGAGCTCGCCGGGGCCGAGGCGATAGGGGGCGCCGGAGAGGACCAGGGTCTTGAGGACCTCCCACTCGGCGTTGCTGATGCCGAGGGCGGCGACCTGGCGGCCGTACGCGACGTTCATCCGGCGGTTGAGCCGGCCGAGGGCCGAGACGACCTTCTCCACCTGGGGGTCCAGGTCCCGGAACTCGCGCTGATACGCCGCGATCTGTTCGTCGAGGCTCGGCTCCTGCGCGGCCGTGGAGAGCTGAGTGGCCTGCTTCTGGTGGCCGGGCTGCTCGGGGGTGTCGGACATGCGCCTCACTATCCCATGCATCGGGTTGGCTTCTAAGTCCTTCGATGTGTACTGTTAAGGCTCTAACTTTAGTGTTGAAGTCTTGAGACTTCAGTCCTCCGCTCGACGGACCAACCGAAGCAGGTGAGTGTGACCAAGGCGATGGGCGCTGCGATGCGCCGGATCCAGGCAGGGAACGTGCTGAGCGCGTTCGGGCTCGGGTTCACCGTTCCGTATCTCTATGTGTATGTGGCTCAGGTGCGGGACCTGGGCGCCGGTACGGCGGGGGCCGTGCTCGCCGTCTTCGCCATGGCCGCGCTTGTCGTTCTCCCCTTCACCGGGAGGGCCATCGACCGGCGGGGACCCCTGCCCGTTCTGGTCGTGGCCGCGCTGCTGGCCTCCGCAGGTGCGCTGAGCATGGGGCTGGCCGACAGCGTGCCGGCGGCCGTGCTCTCCGCCGCGCTGCTGGGCGCCGGCACCGCCGTGATGCAGCCCGCGCTCGCGACGATGATCGTGTGGGCCTCCAGCCCGTCCACCCGGACCAGGGCGTTCGCCATGCAGTTCTTCCTGCAGAACCTGGGGCTCGGAATCGGTGGTCTCATCGGCGGGCAGATCATCGACGAGAGCCGGCCCGCCAGCTTCACCCTGCTGTTCGGCATCGAAGCGGCGATGTTCGTCGTGCTGGCGGGGATCGCCGCGACCGTCCGGATGCCGGGTGCGCCGTCGATCCAGGACGCTCGGCCCGAGAACACCGAGGCGAAGGCCAAGGGCGGGCTGCGGACGCTGCTCGGGCACCGCGCCATGGTGCAGCTGTCCGTGCTGGGCTTCGTGCTGTTCTTCGCCTGCTACGGGCAGTTCGAGTCGGGGCTGGCGGCATACGGCACGGAGGCCGCCGGGATCGCCCCGGCGACCCTGGGCATCGCCCTGGCCGCGAACACCGCGGTGATTGTGGCCGCGCAGTTCCTCGTACTGAAGTTCGTGGAGCGACGGCGGCGCTCGCGTGTGATCGCCGCGGTCGGGCTGATCTGGGCCGTCGCGTGGCTCGTCGCGGGGTACGCGGGGCTCGGGCACGGCAGCCAGACGATGGCGACGGCCGCGTTCATCTCGACGTACGCGCTCTTCGGACTCGGTGAGGCGATGCTGTCGCCGACCGTGGCGCCGCTCGTCGCCGACCTGGCGCCGGAGTCGATGGTCGGGCAGTACAACTCGGCGTTCGCGCTGGTCAAGCAGCTCGCACTGGCGGTCGGCCCGGCGGTGGGCGGGCCCATGGGCGCGTCGCTGCACGGTCCGTACATCGTGACGTTCGTGCTCTTCTCGCTCGGTATCACCGTGCTGGCCATGAGGCTGGGGCGGAACCTCACGGCCGTACAGGACCGGCCGGCGCTCGCGTCGAAGTCGCGGATCGTCGCTCAGCACCGCCCCGAGCACGACACGCACGGCACGCAGGACACGCACGGCGCACAGAGCAAGCTCGAAGCCGCCGCCTAGGTCCTGTCCGGACAGGACCTAGTCCGGCACCTGGTCGAGTTCCTGGTCGGGGAGCGCGAACTCGCACCACACCGCTTTGCCGCCGCCAGGAGTGCGGCGGCTCCCCCAGGACGAGGCGATCGTCGCGACGATGGAGATCCCGCGGCCCGCCTCGTCCTCCGTTTCCGCGCGGCGGCGGCGCGGCAGATGGTCGTCCCCGTCCGTCACCTCGATGATCAGGCGGCGGTCGGTGCGCCGGAGCCGCAGGCGCATGGGTGGCGTGCCGTGCTGCAGCGAGTTCGCCACGAGTTCGCTCGCGGCGAGGACGCCCAGATCGCACAACTCCCCGGGGAAACGCCAGGAGGCCAGCACCCCCGAAGCGAAAGCACGCGCGCGGGGCGCCGCTTCGACACCGCCGAGCAGCTCCAGTGCCGCGTTGTGGAAGAGCTCCGCGTCCGAGCCCGTGCGGCTGGGGTGCTGGAGGACGAGGACCGCGACATCGTCGTCATGCTCTGCGGTCACGCCCAGGGAGCGGATGAGCCGGTCGCAGACCACCTGGGGGGTGCCGGTCGCACCCTCCAGCGCCCGCTCCAGGGCGGCGACGCCTTCGTCGATGTCCTCGCCGCGCCGCTCGATGAGCCCGTCCGTGTAGAGGACGGCGGTGGAGCCGGGCTGGAGGGCGATCGTGCCGGAGGTGTGGATCCAGCCACCGGTGCCGAGCGGAGGGCCCGTCGGCTCCTCGGCGCGGTGGACCGTACCGTCCGCGTCGCGTACGAGGATCGGCAGGTGGCCCGCCGACGCGTATACGAGCCGTCCCTCGTTGGGGTCGTGCACCGCGTAGACGCACGTGGCGATCTGGCTGGCGTCGATCTCGGCGGCCAGCCCGTCGAGCAGCTGCAGCACTTCGTGCGGAGGCAGGTCGAGGCGGGCGTACGCACGGACGGCGGTGCGCAGCTGGCCCATGACGGCGGCGGCGCGCACCCCGCGGCCCATGACGTCTCCGATGACGAGGGCGGTGCGGCCCGCCCCCAGGGTGATCACGTCGTACCAGTCGCCGCCGACCGCGGCGTCGGTGCCGCCCGGTTGGTACGTGGCGGCGATCCGCAGGTCGTCGGGCTGCTCCAGCTCCTGTGGGAGCAGGGAGCGCTGCAGGGTGACGGCGGTTTCGCGGTGGCGGCGCTCGCTGGCGCGCAGCCGCTCCGCAGCCTCGGCGTGGTCCGTGACATCGGCGGCGAAGACAAGGACTCCGCTGACGACTTGGCCGTCCTTGCCGGGGGCCTCGGCGGGCAGGCAGGTGACCGTGTACGAACCGCCGCCCTGGAAACGGCGGGACTTCACGGTGCGGGGCCGTCCGCTGCGCAGCACCTGGTCCATCAGCGGAAGCAGGCCCAGCTCGGCGAGCTCGGGGCAGCCTTCGGCGGCGACGGCACCTGCGGGACGGGGGCCGAACGCCGCGGCATAGGCGTCGTTGACGTACGACACACGGTGCTCCGGGCCGTGGACGAGGGCGACCAGGGCGGGCAGTGGGCCGAGCAGCTCCCGCACGGAGAAGTGCTCCAGCGTGGGCGCGGTGGGCGGGGCGGGCGAGCCAGGCGAGCCAGGAGCGTCGTCGGCTTCGGTGGCGTCGGTGGCGTCAGGCAGGCGGTCCGGCCGCTGGTCGTACTCGCCGCGGGCCGCGGGCACGGAGCCGCGGTCCGTCCGCGCTGCGGCGCGACGCTGCGTACCGGGGAGCCGGGCGCTCCAACGCGTGAAGTTCACGGATTTTCTAGCCTCGTGGTGTCGTTGCTGATCGTCTTGCGCGGCTGCGCCCTCGTGCGCACGGGCGGCAGCGTCCTGGTCGTGGTGGTGGCCGCGCCCCGGGGACAGGTCACTCTGTGCAGATGTCGGTCCACCTATCGTCACACGTCCAGTGTGACCGACGGCACTGACAGCGGCGTCAGTCCTTTCTGGGCTCCTCCCCCGATGCCGGGCCCTTCCTGTCCGTCGGCCGCGGTGCGCGGCCGCTTCTCGGCGGGTCCTCGTGGCGGCGTGTGAGGGGCTTGGAAGGAACGGCTCCCGCGGCGAGTTCGAACTCGGCGCGCGGATGTTCCAGCGAGCCGAGCGAGACGATCTCACGTTTGAAGAGACCGGACAGTGTCCACTCGGCGAGGATGCGCGCTTTCCGGTTGAAGGTGGGCATGCGGCTGAGGTGGTAGATGCGGTGCATCAGCCAGGCGGGATAGCCCTTGAGCTTGCGGCCGTACACATGCGCCACGCCCTTGTGCAGACCGAGCGAGGCCACGGATCCGACGTATGCGTGCGCGTACTCCTTGAGAGGCTGCCCACGCAGGGAGGCGACGATGTTCTCGGCGAGGACCTTCGTCTGGCGGACGGCGTGCTGGGCGTTCGGCGCGGTCTCCTTGCCTGGCTCGTCCGACGTGACGTCCGGTACGGCGGCGGCGTCACCGGCCGACCACGCGTGTTCGACGCCCTCGACGGTGAGCCGGGCGGTGCACTTGAGCCGGCCGCGCTCGTTGAGCGGCAGGTCCGTGGAGGCGAGGACGGGCGCGGGCCTGACACCGGCGGTCCACACGACCGTGCGGGTCGGGTGCCGGGTGCCGTCGCTGAGAACGGCGACACGGTTCTCGCAGGAGTCGAGACGGGTTTCCAGCCGTACGTCGATGTTGCGGGCGCGCAGCTCACGGATGGCGTACCGGCCCATCTCCTCCCCGACCTCGGGAAGGATCCGGTCGCTCGCCTCGACCAGGACCCATTTCAGGTCCTCCGGCTTGATGTTGTGGTAGTAGCGCGTGGCATAGCGGGCCATGTCCTCCAGCTCGCCGAGCGCTTCGACGCCTGCGAAGCCGCCGCCCACGAAGACGAAGGTGAGGGCCGCGTCGCGCAGGGCGGGCTCGCGGGTGGAGGAGGCGATGTCCATCTGCTCGATGACGTGGTTGCGCAGGCCGATGGCCTCCTCGACGGACTTGAAGCCGATGCCGTACGTGGCGAGGCCGGGGACCGGGAGCGTGCGGGAGATCGAGCCGGGTGCGATGACCAACTCGTCGTACCCGAGCTGGATGCCGCCCGTGCCCTCCTCCGCGGTGGCGAGGGTCGTGACCGTCGCGGTGCGCTTGGCATGGTCGACGGTCCTGACCTCGCCGATGAGGATCTTGCAGCTGCTCAGGACGCGGCGGAGCGGGACCACCACGTGGCGGGGCGAGATCGCGCCCGCCGCCGCCTCCGGGAGGAACGGCTGATAGGTCATGTACGGCTCGGGCGTCACCACGACGATCTCGATCTCGTCACGCCCCAGCTCCGCCTTCAGCATCTGCTGGAGTCGCAGTGCCGTGTACATCCCCACGTAGCCACCGCCGACGACGAGAATGCGCGTGCGCGGCGAGGAACCGGGGGTCGTGTCCCGGGAGTATGCAGCCTTCACCTTCCCATGACGCAACGGCCTCAGGAGTTTGTCCACAGGCCCGGCAAATTGTGTGACCGCAGGTTTTGGCCGGGCAGCACCTGGCCGGATCCCCTCCGTAGGGGAAGGTGCGCAGGTCAGCGGGGGCAAGGGGGGTGGAGGGAGGGGGCGGAAACAGGAACGTTCCGGCCCTTGCTCCGATCGGGGGGCGCACCGTACGGAACTGCCCCTTCTGAATTGACCCCGACTCAACTATGTTCGTACCTCGTCGGGGTGTCGGGTCGGTGACTCGTCTGATTCACCCCGGCTGTTACAGCGGGGAGTCTCCGGGGGGAGACGACATCATTACCGGGGGAACGCTCATGCACATTCAGGATTCGCATTGGCCGACCGCTGTCGCCACCGACGTCGGTGGGAACGGGCGGGTGGCGACGACTGCGGCCGGCCGTTCGGCTCCGCTGCGCGTGGACGCGCAGCGCAATCTGGAGCATGTTCTGCGCGCCGCGCGTGAGGTGTTCGGCGAACTCGGCTACGGGGCGCCGATGGAGGACGTGGCGCGCCGGGCGCGGGTCGGCGTCGGCACGGTCTACCGCCGCTTCCCGAGCAAGGACGTGCTCGTACGGCGGATAGCCGAGGAGGAGACCTCCCGGCTGACGGAGCAGGCGCGTACGGCCCTGGGCCAGGAGGAGGAGCCGTGGTCGGCGCTCTCCCGGTTCCTGCGGACGTCGGTCGCGTCGGGTGCGGGCCGGCTGCTGCCGCCGCAGGTGCTGCGCGTCGGTGTGGACGTCGAGGACTCGACGGTCGTCGCGGAGGCCCCGCGCGACGAGGCGCGGGTGCCGCAGCAGCGGCTGGGCATCGCCGGTCAGCCCGATCTGCGGGTGATCGCGCCGCGTCCGGCGTCGACGGCCGAGCAGGACGACGCGGGTGCCGGCGAGCTGCTCGAGGTCGTGGGGCAGCTGGTCGACCGGGCGCGCGAGGCCGGTGAACTGCGGGGCGATGTCACGGTGGCCGATGTGCTGCTGGTGATAGCCACGGCCGCGCCGTCGCTGCCCGATGCTGCGCAGCAGGCCGCGGCGTCGGCCCGGTTGCTGGACATCTTGCTGGAGGGTCTGCGCTCTCGGCCGGTGTGACGACAGTCGGTATGACGCGGCCGTTGCGACGACGGTCGGGGCGCGGGGGCTTGCGGTCTGTTCGGCACTCCCCGAATGGGCGAACCCTCGTGCTCGGTTTCGGGAGGCCTCCCCGGATGAGTGGTTGGTGCGTCCGGGGGAGTCCTGAACGTTGCTGCTGTATGGCACTCTTGGCCGGAGTTCGGGTCACTGGGTGCATACGGGAGCTTCCGCGATGAGCGGTGACGGTCGGGACGAGCCACTCGCCGGGTCAGCCGGCGCGGAGACCGGCGGGCTGCCTTCTCAGCAGGTCCCGAGCCAGGGCGGTCCCGGGTATTCCAGAAGCGTCGGCCGCTCCTCGGGCGCCGGGCGACCGGTGGACGCCGACGCGAGCGTGCCGCCGCAGCGCACAGGCGGCAGCGGGGCCACGGCCGCCGATCTGCCGCCGTCCGACGCCGACTTGGTCCAGCGGATGCGCGAAGGTGACGACAGCGCGTACGCGGAGCTGTTCCGGCGGCACTCGGGCGCGGTGCGCCGCTACGCGCGCACGTGCTGCCGCGACGCCGACACCGCGGACGACCTGACGGCCGAGGTGTTCGCCCGGACGCTGCAGGCGGTGCGCGGCGGCGCAGGGCCCGAGCAGGCCGTACGGGCCTATCTGCTGACGACCGTGCGCCGGGTTGCCGCCGCCTGGACGAAGTCCTCGAAGCGGGAGCAACTGGTCGAGGACTTCGCGGTCTTCGCCGACCGGTCCGCCCGCTCCTCCGAGGTTCCGGACCAAGGCACCATCGATCTCGGCGCGGACGTCCGCGCGATGCACGAGGCCGACCGCTCACTGGCCCTGCAGGCCTTCCGCTCGCTGCCCGAGCGGTGGCAGGCGGTGCTGTGGCACACGACCGTCGAGGAGGAGTCGCCCAGCGAGGTGGCACCGCTGTTCGGCCTCACCGCCAACGCCACGGCGGTGCTGGCCGGCCGCGCCCGTGAGGGGCTCAAGCAGGCCTATCTGCAGGCCCATGTGAGCAGCACGCTCACCTCGAGCGGCGACTGCGCGCAGCACGCCGACCGGCTCGGGGCGTACGCCCGGGGCGGGCTGCGGATGCGGGCCGAGCGGGGGCTGCGCAAGCACCTGGAGGAGTGCGCCAGGTGCCGGCTGGCCGTGGGGGAACTGGAGCAGGTCAATGCCGGGATCCCCGCGCTGCTGCCGGTCGCGGTCATCGGCTGGTTCGCCGCCGGGTACTCGCTCAAGGCGGCCGGGATCGTGGCGGGCGGAGCCGCGGGCGCGGCGGGGGCGGGTGCCGCCGCTGCCACGGCCGGATCGGGATCGGCCACCGCGGGTTCCGGTGGTGCGGGCGGCGCCGCGGCCGCGGAGGGCCTGGCGGCACCGGTGAAGGCCGGACTCGCCGCGACGGCGGCCATAGCGGCCACCGCCGGGCTCGTGTGGGCGCTGTCGGGAGATCCGGCAGCCGCGCCGAAGTCCGAGGCGAAGCCGTCGGCCGCACAGCCCGTCGTACCGCAGCAGCCCACCCCTTCTCCGAAGGCGGAGCCCCCGGCTCCGCCCGCGTCCTCCGCGTCGGAGCCGTCGCCGTCGCCGTCGCCGAAGAAGCCCACACCGGCCGTCCCGGAGGCCCCGGCGACCGAGCCCGCACCGTCGGAGCAGAAGCCGAAGCCGACCACGCCCACGCAGAAGCCGGCGCCGAAGCCGACCCCGGTGCCCACTCCGCCCACGGCGCCCGACCCGACCGTCTACCAGGTCAACCGGCTGAAGTACGGGGCGTTCGGTGACCACACCGAGCCGGAGGTGCGGCTCGGCGAGAGCAGCTGGCTCTGGCAGCGCTGGGGCATGTCCATCGACGGCACCCGGTACGGGCACGGGGTCTCGGTCCGCGCCAAGTCGTCCGTGACCATCGACCTGAACCGCCGGTGCATCTCGTACGACGCCCTGGTCGGGGTCGACGATCTGAACCTCGGCCTCGGCGCGGTGCGGTTCTCCGTGTACGGGGACGGGGCGCGGCTGTGGCGGTCGCCGGTGCTGCGCGGTGGCGACCCGGCGGTGCCGGTGAGCGTCGGTCTCTCCGGGCGGAAGACGATCCGGCTGGTGGTGGAGCCGCACACCCCCTTCGACTCGGTGGCACTCGCGGACTGGGCGCAGTCGCGGATCAGCTGCCACTGAGCGCCCGCCCCGGATCAGGCGGCATGGATCAGGCGGCATGGATCAGCCAACGCAGGTCAGCCAGCGCGGATCAGCCCACGCAGATCAGGCGCCCCGGATCAGCCCACGCAGATCAGGTGCCGCTGCGTACTGCCGCTTCCAGGGCTTCGATGACCTGAGCGAGGGTGAGACCGGCGCCGACGGCGCGTTCGGCCTCGTACCGCTCCTCACCGAGGCTCGCGCGGGCCCCGCTCTCGACGGCTTCCACCATGCGGCGCTCCGGCACGGACCGGGGTATTCCGGTCCGCCACGCCTCCGCCGCGGCGAGGATCCGTACGGCGAGCCGGTCCTCACCGAGCAGCGGCAGCACGGCAGCGGCGCTCTCGGCGATGTGTGCGGTGATGACCTCGGCGCAGCGGCACTCCAGCGCTGCGCGCAGCGCGGCGGCGAGTGCGGGCACGCCGGTGAGGGCGCCCCCGTCCTCCTCGTGGGCGGCGATCCGGGCATCGAGAGCTCTGAGCGCCACGGCGAAGTGCGGCGGCGGCGTACCGGCGGCAGCGGCCACCTTGGCTTCCTCGGCGAGCCGGCGGGCATGCCGGATCTCGCCGCGTTCCAGGGCGATCACCGAGCGGAGCATGCGCACGAACGCCCGGGTGTCCTGGACGTTGTAGCGCTCGGCCTCGTCGGACGCTTCGTCGAGGCCCTTCTCGGCGGCCTCCACATCGCCCGCCCGGTAGGCGAGTTCGGCAAGCCGGGCCAGCAGGAACGGGGCCTCGGCATGAGCGCCGACTTCCCGGGCGAGACCGAGCCCCTCGGTGTACGCGACGTGCGCGTCCTCGTACCGCCCGCGCATCATGGCCGCCTCGGCGATGGCGCTCGCGACCTGCGCGCGCATCCAGCGGTCGCCGACGCGGCGGCTGATGTCGCGCAGCTCGGCGAGGTCGTCGTCGACCCCCTCGACACCGCCCGGATAGTCGATGGCCATGTGCGTACGGAGCATCAGGACCACGCCCGTCTCCCAGTCGCCGCCGTGGATACGGCAGTTGGCGATGGATTCGTCCAGGAGCTCCCGTACCCGTTCGGGGCCGTCGGCGAGATAGCTGGCGAAGGGCCAGACCAGCCCGGGAAAGCGGGCGGCCTCCGCGCCGCCGGCGCGGAAGACGTCCCGTAGCCGGCGGGCTGTTCGCCGCGTGTCCGGATCCTCGAACGCCGCAGGCATCGCACTGCTCTCGTCGAAGAAGAGCTGCAGCATGCGCACGTGCATACGGGGCCAGTAACGGGGGTCGTTCCGGCCGCCGCCGTCCAGGTCCGGGGCGAGGGCGATCGTCCGCGTGACCCAGGTGAGCCCCTCGGGCCGGTAGTTGCGCAGCCACCAGAACCAGCTCATCGCGAGGACCAGACGGAGGGCGTACGGCTCGTCCTCGCGGCGTGCGGTCACGCGGTGGAGGGCGGCGCGGATGTTGTCGAGGTCTGCCTCCAGCCTGCGCATCCAGGGCAACTGTCCGGCCGAACGGATCTCCGGGTCGGCCTGCTCGACCAGGGCCGTGAAGTGGGCGGTGTGGGCGCGCTCCGCAGTGGCGCGCAGCTCCGGAGTCTCGGCGGCGCGCTCGGCAGCGTACTCGTGGATGGTCTCCAGCATCCGCAGCCGCATCTCACCGTCTCCGTCGGGAACGGCTGTGACCAGGGACTTGTCGACGAGGGCGCCCAGCAGGGCGGCCGCGTCCCCACTTCCCGGGTCCACGCTCACCGCTTCGGCCGCGGTCAGATCCCAGCCGCCGGCGAAGACCGAGAGCCGGCGCAGGGCCGAGCGCTCGGCGTCGTCCAGCAGCTCCCACGACCAGTCGACGACCGCACGGAGCGTCTGCTGCCGCGGCAGGACGGTGCGGCTGCCGCTGGTCAGCAGCCGGAAACGGTCGTCGAGACGGTCGGCGATCTGGCGCGGAGTGAGCATCCGCAGCCGGGCGGCGGCGAGTTCGATGGCGAGCGGCAGCCCGTCGAGGCGGCGGCATATCTCCTCGGCCGCCGCACGGTCGTCGTCGATCCGGAAGACGGGGTTCGCGGCCGCGCCCCGGTCGGCGAAGAGCCGCAGGGCCGAGTCCTGGGGCAGGGAGTCCACAGGACGGACGGATTCTCCGGGCACCCCCAGGGGCTCCCGGCTCGTTGCGAGGATCCGCAGCCGCGGACAGTGGGTGAGCAGGGTCTCGGCGAGTTCGGCGGCGGCGCCGACGACGTGCTCGCAGTTGTCGAGGATGAGCAGCGGGGCACGGTGCGCGAGATGCTCGACGAGCCGTTCGGTGGGGTCGTCGTGGAGCGGCTGCCCCTCCCGGGTGATCAGGTGCGTCTCGCGCAGTCCGAGCGCGGAGAGGACGGCTCCGGGTACGGCCGTGGGATCGTCGAGCGGGGCGAGTTCGGCGAGCCAGGCGCCGGGGTCCGCGGCGGCGGCCTCCTCGGCGAGGCGGGTCTTGCCGGCGCCGCCGGGGCCGGTGAGGGTGACCAGCCGGGAGCGGGTCAGCTCCGCGCGTATGGCTGCGAGTTCGGGCTCACGCCCGACGAACGAGGTGAGCCGGGGCCGCAGGTTCCCTCCGGGTTCGGCAGGCGGCGCTGCCAGCAACTGCCCGTACTGGTCGGTCAGTTCGGGACCCGGATCGGTACCGAGCCCGTCGGCAAGGGTCCGGCGGGCGTCCTCGTACGCGGCGAGGGCATCGGCCTGGCGGCCCTCGGCGCGCAGGGCACGGATCAGCTGGACGCGGAAGGTTTCGTCGTACGGGTGCGCCGTGGTCAGCTCTTCGAGCTCGGGCACGAGGGTGTCGGCGGCTCCGTACCTGAGGTCGGCCTCGATGCGCTGCCGCACGGCCGCGAGGCGCTGGGCCTCCGGACGGACACCCAGATCCGCCTCGGGAAGGTCCGCGAGCGCGGGACCCCGCCAGAGCGCGAGGGCTTCGCGGAACGTGCCGGCCGCGGCGCCGGGGTCGCCCGCGTCGAGCTGGGCGGTGCCGGTACGGACGAGGCGCTCGAAGACGTACAGATCGATGTCGTCCGGTACGGCGGCGAGCCGGTAGCCGGCGGGGGTGGACTCGACCGCGCCCTTGCCGAGCGCGCGGCGCAGCCGCGCGACGAGTGCCTGGAGCGCGGCGGGGGCGTCGTGCGGGGGCTCCGCGCCCCACACATCCCCCACGAGCTCCCGTACGCCGACGGCCCGCCCGCCCCGGTACGCCAGCGCCCCCAGGAGGGCCCGCAGCCTCGGACCACCGACCGGAACGGGACCGCCGCGCTCGTCGCGAGCTTCGGTGACACCGAGGATGAGATACCGCACGGCCCCATTCTCGCGACGCGGCGCCGGGGGTGCGCGTGCTTTTCCGGGGGTGCGGCGTTGCCGCGGGCCGTGGCGCCGCGCACGGTGGACTCATGACCACATCGAGTGGGACTCCGCGATCCGTGCCTGTCGTCCGGCGCCGGCCCGATCCGGCCGACAGCGTGATCTGGGAGCCCAGTGAACGCTGGGTGCGCGGGACGAAGGACGACGTCACGGTCGTCGACAGCCACCGGCCGCTTCTCGTGTGGGAGCCCGGCCGTCCCGTACCGCTGTACGCCTTCCCCGCCGAGGACGTCCGCACGGACCTGCTGCGAAGGACCGAGCGGCCCGCGACCCGGCGTCACGCGGGAGCCACCGTCTTCTACGACCTTGTGCTCGACGACCGGATCATCAAGGCGGCGGCCTGGACGTATCCCGGTGAGGAGCTGGCCGGTCACATCTGCTTCGAGTGGTTCGGGCGGGAGGTGCTCGACCACTGGTACGAAGAGGAGGAGGAGATCTTCGTGCACCCTCGTGACCCTCACAAGCGGGTGGACGCGCTGCCCAGCACCCGTCACGTCCAGGTCGAGATCGCGGGCACGGTCGTCGCGGACACGCGAACGCCGGTACTCCTGTTCGAGACGCATCTGCCGGTCCGCTACTACTTCCCGCGCAAGGACGTCCGCCTCGATCTCTTCACCCGGACCGACTCACGAACTCGCTGCCCGTACAAGGGTGTGGCGACCGAATACTGGTCGTGGGCGGGCGCCGAAGACGTACGGCCCGACGTCGCCTGGAGCTATCCCGATCCGCTGCCGGCCGTGAACGTCATCCAGGGCATGGTGGCCTTCTACAACGAGTCCGTCGACATCATCGTCGACGGAGAGCGGCAGGAACGCCCGGCCACTCTCTTCAGCAGACCGCCACGCTGACCGCGACCGCCCGTGACAAAGAAGACCCACCCCACGGCCCGCACCCGGCGTACGAGCCGGACCCAGGCCAAAGCTGCCCCACAGCCCGCGGACGGGAGACGGCCCCGGGGGCGGGGCCGTGCAGGGTCGGCCCCGCAGGGACCGGCGGAAGTACCGGGCGATCCCGCGGTACCGGGCAACACGCCGGTCCCGAGGAGTCGAGCCCGGAGGGGCCCCGCCCCACCACCCACCGGCAGCGGCCTCATCAAGCCCGGGTCCCCCCACGCCGCAGGGCGTAGGGGGAGTTTGAGGACGGACACACCGGCCGCGCCCACGGCACCGGGCACACCGTCACCCGCACCCGCACCCGCACCCGCACCCGCACCCGCACCCGCCGGAGGCTCACCGCATCCCCCGCCGGAGGCGCCCCGCGCCCCAAGAGGGGCCTACGACTGCAACGTCCGCCTCGGCGGCACCCCCGCCGCCACCGCCCGCTGCCGCGGCGCCGCCGTCCCCGTCCAGCACGTGCCCCGCCGCGCCAGCAGCCGCCGGAGCCAGAGCTCCGTGGAGACCAGGTCCGCGAGGCCGTCCAGCGGGACCGGCTCGCCCTCCGACGCCGCCCGCAGGGCCTTGCGGACGACTCGCGCCTCCACCAGCCCCGCGTCGGCGAGCAGCGGCGTGTCGAACAGCCCGATCAGCTCCGGCAGGGAGACCCGCAGGCCCGCCCGCGTCGCGGCGGTCGACGCCGCATGGGACGGCGCGCCCCAGCCCGGCGGCAGATCGTGGATGCCCGCGCCCGCGAGCACGGCGCGCAGGACCTCGGCCCGCGCCCCGGGCTGTACCCGGAGCGCCTCGGGCAGATCGCGCGCGGCCCGTACGACCTGGTTGTCGAGGAACGGCGCGTGCAGCCGCTGGCTGCGCACCTCCGCGGCCTGCTCCAGCACCCGGTGATCCGCGGCATGCCGCGCGAGCGCGGCACGTGCCCGCGCCTCCCCCGGACGCTGCACCGACGTCGGCCGCATCGCCGCCTCCTGCAGGCGAACCGATACTTCAGCGAGCGCCTCACCCGTGAGCCATCGCGCCGCCGGTCCCGGCCGGGACCACGTGAGGGCCGCCAGCGACGCCCCCAGGGGGCCGTTCACCGCTGTCGCGGCACGGTTCGCCTCCGGCAGCCGCGCCGCCGCCGACTCGAGCCCGGTCCGGTACGGCGTACGCGCGAGCCGCCGCGCCGCCCGGTAGACCGTCAGGGGGACGAGGAGCGAGCCCGCGGACGGGCCGGACGCGCGGGCCAGCGCCGAGACGGGACGGAGCAGCGGCCGCCGCCGGCGGTCCATCAGCAGGTCCGCGAGCCGCGCCGGATGCGCGTCCAGTACCTGGCGGGCACCCAGCCCCGTGAAGTGGTCGGCGCTCCCGGACGCCAGCCGTCTCCTGTTGCGTTCGGCCTCGACGAGCGAGGGGCCCGGCTCATCGGTCAGCGGTCCTTCGAGGCCCGCGTACGGCAGTGCCTCCTCGCCCGCCGCGACGACCACGTGGTGCAGCCTCGGGTTCGCGGCGATGGCCCGGGCACGCTCCATCTCGGCCTCCCGGCCCTGCGGCGTTGCCAGGTCGTTGAAGGTCACGGCCAGCAGCCGCTCCCCCGCGCCCGTGCCGTGGCCGAGTATCGTGCCGGGCACTCCGGGCAGCCCGGCGGCGAGCAGCGCGAGGGTCCCGGAAGCGACGCCTCCGGAGAGGTCCGCGCCGATGCCGGGAGCGGGGGCGCCCCGTGCCGCGCGCCGTTCCGCCGGGCCCATCCCGGGCACGGGCCCGGGGTCGGGCGGCAACGTCTCGGGCGCGTGCCGGGGCGCGGTGAGTCTCGCGCGTACGGCGTCGACCAGCGCGTCCCGCATCGCGTCCACCGCCCGCCGTGTCTCGAGTTGGGGCGCGGCGACGGCGAGCGAGGCGACCGGCTCGTACCCGGCGATCTCGCGTGAGCCTTCACGCAAGATCAGTGCGTGGCCGGGCGGGATCCGTTTGACCCCCGCGTACGGGGTGGAGTCGCGCAGCGCCTCGGGGGTTTCCGGGCAGGCGAGCAGCGCGGCGAGGTGCCCGATGTCGAGCTGGGCCTCGATGAGGTCGGCCAGGGGCAGCGCGGCCGTGGCGTACGCCGTGCCGTTGGCCCAGGGCGTGTAGAAGACGGGCCGCGCGCCGGCCAGGTCACCGGCGATGGTGATCCGGCGGCCGACCTGGACGACCGCGGTGTAGCTGCCGGCCCAGGCGGTGAGATGGCGCAGCGCCCCGCCGCGCGCCGCGAAGAGCCCGACGCGCAGCTCCTCGTCGCCGGCGGCGCAACAGCCCAGTACGGCAAGGCGGGTGACGGGGGTCCCCCCGGCGGAGCCCGGGGGAGGGTCGACGGTGACGACGCGGATCTCGTCGGGCCGCCAGTCGCCGACGGCCCAGAGCGGATCGGGATCTCCCCACAGGAGCTGCGCACCGACGGGGTGAACAGTGCGGCTCGCTTCGCCGGGATCGGAGGACCGGGTACCCACGGCGCCCGCCGTGCCGAAGCTTGCGGCAATACTGCTCCACCCCACCAGCCACCGCATCGCGCCTCCACAGCCTGTGGACAACCCTCGGCACACCCGATTCGGCACACCCGATGAAGACATGCTGCCACGACAACAGCGCACAGGAGGGGCTCCGGGTCGCGCGCGCAAAAAGTGAACGCGCCCCTGGCATTGGCCATTTGCCGACGGTCGGCGTCACCGCGAAGTGCGGCCTCGAACCGGCCGCGTACCGGCCCTCGATTCAGCCTCGCAGCGACCCGTCAACCGACTGCGCACCGACCGGGAACGGCCGTGAACCGACCGCGGTGCCGTCGGCAAACCCTGGAAGCCGCCCGGCGGAAGGGCGACATTCAGCCAATCTTCGGGCATCACGGAACCGGATATCCGTACCGACATCCGCACAGACACACAGTCCGGGAGGCGCTGTTCGCCTCCCGGACCGGTCCGCCGCCCGCGGGGATTGAGACGGCGGTGTCCCCCAGCCCACTGGATCCCTAGCCAGCGGGCCGACCCACGCAGCACTCATGGAAGCGCTCCCGTTCCGGCCGGACGAGAGCGCACGGACAGGCGCACGGCCACACACCCGGAGCACGCTCCAGCGGCCCTTCGTCCGTCGAACACACAACAATCTCGCCATACGGAACACCGCCTCTTAACGGTCGGGATGCGGCGAACTACCCTGTGTGTCACTGCTGTTCTCCGCGGGGGGTGCATATTCCGAGGGGCTCGGCCACGCGCTCTTGCGGCCGGGATCCGTGGGGTTGTCCCACGGGGGGAACGCAGCGCGAACGCCGGACCGGACGCCCGGCGGCCGTCTGTGTGTCGAGGGGTGGCGCATGTCCAGGGAGCAACGCGGGCCGAACGAGAAGCTCGGCACCGTTCTCGCCCTCGCGGGAATCAGCAACGCCGGTCTCGCCCGGCGGGTCAACGACCTCGGAGCGCAGCGCGGTCTGACCCTGCGCTACGACAAGACGTCGGTGGCCAGGTGGGTGTCGAAGGGCATGGTGCCGCAAGGCGCCGCACCCCATCTCATCGCCGCCGCCATCGGGCAGAAGCTGGGCCGCCCGGTGCCGCTGCACGAGATCGGGCTCGCGGACGCCGACCCGGCCCCCGAGGTCGGGCTCGCCTTCCCGCGCGACGTGGGCGAGGCGGTGAAGTCGGCCACCGAGCTGTACCGGCTGGATCTGGCGGGCCGACGAGCCGGCGGCGGCGGGATCTGGCAGTCGCTCGCGGGCTCCTTCGCGGTGAGCGCGTACGCGACGCCCGCGTCCCGCTGGCTGATAACCCCCGCCGACTCGTCGGTGGAGCGAACCGTGGAGGGCACAGCAGGCACTGCGGGCGCCGCGGGTGCGGAGGGCGCGGAGGGCGCGGAAGGCACGGACGTCCCCGAGGACAGCCATGTCCGCGTGGGCCACAGCGACGTGGCCAAGCTGCGCGAGGCGGCGGAGGACGCCCGGCGCTGGGACTCCAAGTACGGCGGCGGCGACTGGCGTTCGTCGATGGTCCCGGAGTGCTTGAGGGTCGACGCGGCGCCGCTGCTGCTCGGTTCGTACTCGGACGAGGTCGGCCGGGCGCTGTTCGGCGCGACCGCGGAGCTGACCCGGCTGGCGGGCTGGATGGCCTTCGACACGGGCCAGCAGGAGGCGGCACAGCGGTACTACATCCAGGCGCTGCGGCTCGCGCGGGCCGCCGCCGACGTACCGCTGGGCGGCTATGTCCTGGCCTCCATGTCGCTGCAGGCCACGTACCGGGGCTTCGCCGACGAGGGCGTGGACCTGGCGCAGGCGGCCGTGGAGCGCAACCGCGGACTGGCCACCGCCCGGACGATGAGCTTCTTCCGGCTGGTGGAGGCGCGGGCGCACGCGAAGGCGAGCGACGCGGCCGCGGCCGGAGCGGCGCTGAGGGCCGCGGAGGCGTGGCTGGAGCGTTCCCGGGAAGGCGACGCGGACCCGTCCTGGCTGGGCTTCTACTCGTACGACCGGTTCGCGGCCGACGCCGCCGAGTGCTACCGGGACCTGAAGGCGCCGCGGCAGGTGCGGCGCTTCACGGAGCAGGCCCTGTCCCGGCCGACGGAGGAGTTCGTCCGCTCGCACGGGCTGCGCCTGGTGGTGAGCGCCGTGGCCGAACTGGAGTCGGGAAACCTGGACGCGGCCTGCGCGGCGGGCACCCGGGCGGTGGAGGTCGCGGGCCGGATTTCGTCCGCGCGTACGACGGAGTACGTACGGGATCTGCTGCACCGGCTCGAGCCGTACGGGGACGAGCCGCGCGTGGCGGAGCTGCGGGAGCGGGCCAGGCCACTGCTGATGGCTCCGGCGTGAGCCGTACGACTCACGTGAGGCGTGTCCCACCTGGTTTAACGCGATTGTCAGTGGGCCAGTGCATCATCGGGGGGTCGGCCCGCGACGCAGCCGCGATCAGGTGTCGTGTCACGTGGGACGGCGCAGCCCGGGTGGGAGGTGTGGGATGACGGCGGCATACGACTGCGACGTGCTGGTGATCGGTGGCGGGATCATCGGCCTCTCGACGGCGTATGCCCTGACGCGCGCGGCGCCGGGCACCTCCGTGGTGGTGCTGGAGAAGGAGTCGGGCCCCGCCCGGCACCAGACCGGGCGGAACAGCGGAGTGATCCACAGCGGGATCTACTACCGGCCGGGGTCACTGAAGGCACGTTTCGCCGTGCGCGGGGCCGCGGAGATGGTCAAGTTCTGCGCGGAGTACGGAATTGCGCATGAGGTCACCGGCAAGCTGATCGTCGCCACCGAGCGCGAGGAGCTGCCCCGGCTGCACGCCCTGGTCCAGCGCGGCAGGGAGAACGGGATTCCGGTGCGCGAGCTGGGCCCGGCGCAGATCGCGGAGTACGAGCCGCAGGTGCGGGGACTCGCGGCGATCCAGGTCGGGACGACCGGGGTGTGCGACTTCGGTGCGGTCGCGGCGCAGCTCGCGGAGGCCTCCGGCGCATCGGGCGCGGAGATCCTTTACGGCGAGGAGGTGCGGACGGTCGACCGGCGGCCCTGGGGTGTCGCGGTCCGTACGGCTTCCGGGAGGATCGTCCGCGCCCGGGCCATGGTGAACTGCGCGGGGCTGCAGTGCGACCGGGTGGCGCGGCTGGCGGGCGACGAGCCGGGTATGCGGATCATCCCGTTCCGGGGTGAGTACTACGAGCTGGCGCGCCCCGAGCTGGTGCGTGGCCTGGTGTACCCGGTGCCGGATCCGGCATTCCCCTTCCTCGGGGTCCACCTCACCCGGGGCATCGAGGGCGGTGTCCACGTGGGGCCGAACGCGGTCCCGGCCCTGGCCCGCGAGGGCTACGGCTGGTCCACGGTCCACCCGCGCGAGCTCGCGGCCACGCTGAGCTGGCCCGGCTCCTGGAGCATCGCCCGCCGCCACTGGCGCTACGGCGCGGGCGAACTGCACCGCTCCCTCTCCAAGAGCGCCTTCACCACGGCGGTCCGCCGGCTCCTGCCCGCCGTCACGGAGGACGATCTGCGGCCGACGGCCGCGGGGGTGCGGGCCCAGGCGGTGCTCCGGGACGGCACCCTCGTGGACGACTTCCTGATCAAGGAGGCCCGCCGCACGGTCCACGTACTGAACGCGCCCTCCCCGGCGGCGACGGCGTCCCTCCCGATCGGCCGCGAGGTGGCGAGGCGAGCTTTGGCGCACATCGCGTGAGGGCGGGCACCGGACCGGATGGCCTCGCTCTGAGCCCCGCTGGGGTCTCCCCCCGTGCCCGCAGGACGCAGGGGGAGAGTGAGGCGCGGGGCCCGGGGGCGGCAGCGCAGGAGCTGGGGCGGAGCCCGGGTTACGGCCCGCGCCGTACAATCGGGGCATTGTGTCTGAGTTCGAGAACGTCACCGCCGAAGGCCCCCAGGTCAGCGACGCGCGCGTCGTCACCATCCGGGCCAAGGGCGAGCCGCGGTTTCCCGGCGGGCCCGCCGCCGATCCGGCCGGGTCGCACCATGAGCGACGGATCCGCAGCTTCCAGCCGCGCCGGAGCCGGGTGACCGCGGGCCAGGGCGATGCCCTGCTGCGGCTGTGGCCCACGTGGGGGCTGGACATCGACGGACTGCGCATCCTCGACCTCGACGAGATGTTCGACGGGCTGCCGGTCGTCCTGGAGATCGGCTTCGGGATGGGCGAGGCGACCGCGCAGATGGCCGCGGCCGACCCCGGCACCGGCATCCTCGCCGTCGACGTGCACACGCCGGGCCAGGGCAATCTGCTCGGGCTCGCGGAGCGCACGGGTCTGACCAACGTCCGCGTGGCCAACGGTGACGCGATCATCCTGCTCCGCGAGATGCTCACGCCGGACGCGCTCGACGGGCTGCGGGTCTACTTCCCGGACCCCTGGCCCAAGAAGCGCCACCACAAGCGCCGGCTGATCCAGCCCGAATTCCTCACCCTCGCGGCGAGCCGGATGAAGCCGGGCTCGGTCCTGCACTGCGCGACCGACTGGGAGCCGTACGCCGAGCAGATGCTCGAGGTCCTCACCGCCCACCCGGACTTCGAGAACACGCAGACGGACGGCGGCTACGCGCCCCGCCCCGCCTTCCGCCCGCTGACCCGCTTCGAGGGCCAGGGCCTCGACAAGGGCCATGTGGTGCACGATCTGCTCTTCCGCCGCCGGAGCCGGTGACACCCACGGCCGGTAGTCCGCAACGGTCGACTCCCGACCGTCGGTAACACCGCCGCGGCCGTAATCCCGGACCGCCGGCAACCCGCAATGGTCAAGGTCCCAACCGCCGGCAACCCGCAACGGTCAAGGTCCCAACCGCCGGCAACCCGCAACGGTCGAGGTCCCGACCGCCGGCAACCCGCAACGGTCGAGGTCCCGACCGCCGGTAACACCACCCGGGGCCGATAACACCATCGCGCACTGTCAGTGCCCCTCGTTAGGGTCATCGGGTGTCCGACTGGTCCCCGCAGCCGCATCTGGCCGCTCGCCCGGCCGTCCCGGCCTGCGACGAACAGCCGCTGTTCGACGCCGTACCCGAGCGTGCGCGCTGGCGCTACAAGCCGCGCCGCGACTTCTGGCGCAGCAAGACCGTACGCGCCGGGACCCTGATCACCCTGCTCGCGCTGTCCGGTCTGGTCATCCTCGCGCTGGTCCGCGAACAGACCGGCACCGAGGGCTTTCTGGTCGGCCTCGGCCTCGCCGTGCTGCCCGTCCCGCTGCTGATGGCGGCGTTCCGCTGGCTGGACCGCGTCGAGCCGGGCCCGTGGCGGAATCTCCTCTTCGCCTTCGCCTGGGGCGCCTGCGCGGCCGCCCTTGTCGCGATCATCGCGAACTCGTTCGCGACCCAGTGGATAGCCACCGCGACCGCCGATCCGTCGCACGCGGACACGATCGGCGCGACCGTCATCGCCCCGGTCGTGGAGGAGAGCGCCAAGGCGGCCGCCGTGCTGCTCCTCTTCCTCTTCCGCAGACGGGACTTCACCGGCATCGTCGACGGCGTCGTCGTCGCCGGTTTCACCGCGACCGGCTTCGCCTTCACCGAGAACATCCTGTATCTCGGCAACGCCTTCGGTGAGGACCAGGCGTTCGGCACGTCCGGCTTCGCGTCCGTCACCGCCGCGACCTTCTTCGTACGGATCGTGATGTCGCCGTTCGCGCATCCGCTGTTCACGGTGCTGACGGGCATCGGGTTCGGCCTCGCGGCGATCACCGCCCGGCGCCGGAGGTTCCGCAGGACCGTGTTGCCGCTGCTCGGCCTCACCCTCGCGATGGGCATGCACGCACTGTGGAACGGCTCGGCGAGGTTCGGCCCGTTCGGGTTCTACGCCGTGTACGCGGCATTCATGGTGCCGGCGTTCGGGCTGCTGACCTGGCTGGCGATCTGGACCCGGCAGCGCGAGCTGCGTACGGTCGCGGCCGAGCTGCCCGCGTACGCGGCGGCCGGCTGGCTCGCCCCTGCCGAACCGCTCGCCCTGTCCTCCATGCGAGCGCGCACGATGGCCCGCGACATGGCCGGCCGTACCCACGGCCCGGCGGCCGCCCGCGCCGTCTCCGAGTACGAGGCCTTCGCAACCTCGCTGGCCTTCCTGCGCCACCGGGCCCAGCGCGGCGCGGGGAGCCCGGACTTCGTCGCCCGCGAGCAGGAGCTGCTCCACCATCTCTGGCAACGCAGGAGCGTCGCCGGCCCGGCCCTCACATACGCGGCGCGTGCGACGGGCCGGGTGTGGCAGCCACCGCCGTATCTGGACTACGGCGACTACAACCCGTACCGGGGGTAGCGGAGAACGCGGATCGCCGCGGCCTCGCGGACCGCACCACGGCACAAAAAACCGGCAGCTCAGGCGTCGGGGGGGGTGCGCCAGAGCTGCCGGTGACTCGCGTGTGAACCGTGACCGACCAGAAGTACGGCCCTGTCCGGGCCCAGGCCCGGACAAGTCCTAGACGGAGAGGCCCTTGTCGCGCAGCCACGCCATCGGGTCGATGCCGTCGCCGCCCGGGGTGTGCACCTCCAGGTGCAGATGCGGTCCGGTGACATTGCCGGTCGCGCCGACGCGCCCGATGGTCTCGCCCGTGGCGACGGTCTGCCCCACGCCGACGGTCATCGACGACAGGTGGCAGTACCAGACCTCGGTGCCGTCCTCGAGCTCCAGCACGATGCGGTAGCCGTACGACCCGGACCAGCCCGCCGACTTGACGGTGCCTCCGTGCACGGCCTTCGCCGGCGTACCCGTGGGCGCCGCGAAGTCGAGGCCGGTGTGGTAGCCGGAGGACCACATCGAACCGGCCTGGCCGTAGGTCGAGGTGATCGTGTACGAGGACGTCGGGAGGGAGTAGCTCGCGGCGAGCTTGGCGAGCCGCTCGGCCTCCGCCTTGCGCGCGGCCTCCTCTTCGGCCAGCCGCTTCGCCTCGGCGGCCTCGGCGGCCGCTGCCTCGGCGGCCTCGGCCGCCGCGGTCTGCTGCGCCTTCGCCTCCGCCGCGGCCTTCTCGGCGGCGACCTTCTCCGCGGCTGCCTTCGCCTCTGCCTCGGCCTCGGCCTGCTGCTGCTCCGCCTGCTGGAGGATCCGGGCCCGCAGGGCCTCGCCCGCGTCACCGGCGCCCTGCCCGTCGTCCGCGGCCGTGTCGGCGACGGAGAAGGCGGTGAGCGGTGCGTCGTTCCGGTTCTCCGAGTCGGAGTCGTCCGAGGACATGAGGGAGCCCACGCCGGGAAGCGAATCCGCGTCCGGGAGGTGGTCCGTGATGGCGTCGGGGAGGGATATGGAGACCGGCGGCTTGTTCTGCGCGGTGGCCATGCCACCCGCGCCGACCGCGGCGATGACGCCGACTCCGAGAACGGTGGAGCTCCGCGCGAGTCCGTTGCGCTGCTTGACGACGCGATGCCTGCCACGGACCGAACGGACCGATTCCTCGGTCGGGTTCCATTCCTCCGCCCCGGTGGCCGGGGCCCACTCGTTGGTGGGGACCCACTCGCTGGTGGGAGGTTCCTGGAGGGCAGGCTCGTTGGACGCCACGGAGGCGTTCTCCTTTCCTTCCTTATCGCCTACCGGGTTAGCTGACGGGTTCGGAGCAGGAAGGTCTCCTACGAGCACTGCGAAGTGCCCGATTCACCCCAATAGGTGGTTCCCCGGTTCCCTTGCGGGATTCGGCGCGTGCGCACGGTGCCGTCTCTTGCGACGACTGTGACGACCGCGCTGCGTTATCGAACGTTAATAGACACGGGGGGCGGATTCCAAGCTCTTCCCATTGATCGTTAGCGACTTTGGCCTGGACTTTTCAGGCACAACAGCCCCGAATCGGGCGAGTTGACTGCCCCTCAATCCGGTCGGCCATTCTGACGGTGGGTCAAATGTTATGCGGAGGGCTGTCTTTCGATTACGTTCCGTGGCGCTGCATTCCTGGCGTTCCGTTCACGGAACCACCGGCATCGTCCTGCGCCGCTCCGGCTGCCGTTCCCCGGGACTGGCGACCGCCAGGAGCGCCATGTCGTCCGTCGCCCGGCCGCTCGTATGCCGCCGTACGTCGGCGACGACCGCGTCCAGCAGCTCCTCCGGTCCGGAAAAGACCCGGCCGCCCAGCCGCTCGCGCGGATCGTAGAAGACACCGTGCGCGTCACGCGCCTCGGTCAGCCCGTCCGTGTAGAGCAGGAGCGTGGCACCGGCCGCGTACGGGGTCTCGTACGACCGGTCCGGCGAGGCCCCCAGATCCCCCATGCCCAGCGGCAGCGCGATCTCGGGCGGCTCCAGCATGCCCAGCCCGCCGTCCGCGGTCAGCAGCAGCGGCGGGGGGTGGCCCCGGTTGAGGATCCGGACCACTCCGTCCTCGTGGGGGATCTCGGCGAGCACGGCGGTGGTGAAGCCCTCGAACGCGTCGAGCCCGGAACGCATGCCCTCCCGGGCGAGCGCCCGCTCCAGCCGCTGTGCCACCCTCTCCAGCGATGCCTCCTGCTCGGCGGCCTCCCGGAACGCCCCGAGGATCACGGCCACCGCTTCGACCGCGCCCAGTCCCTTTCCCCGTACGTCCCCGACGACCAGCCGCACCCCGTGCGGAGTGTCCTGCACGGCGAACAGGTCCCCGCCGATGAACGCGTCCGCCTGCGCCGCCTCGTACCGCGCGGCGATCTGCAGCCCGCCGATCCGGTCGGCCGGCGTGGGCAGCACGGCCCGCTGCGCGGCCTCCGCGATGACGCGCGCGGACGCGAGCCGCTGGCCGCTGCGGCGTACGACCTGATTGATGAAGAGAGCCAGCACGGAGACCGTGAACACGGTCAGCAGCTCCGTCACGGCCGGGATGTCGGAGGCCGTGCCGTTGTACGTATGCAGCCCGGCCACCGCCGCGACGGCGGCGACTCCCGTCAGCAGGGTGAACAGCGCTGAGAAGAAGGGGGCGGCGACCAGCGGTGCCGCGGCGAAGAGCGGCGACGCGGTGTACGACTCCGGGGTGCCCAGGTCGAAGAAGATCCCGCCCACGATCAGCAGGAAGGGCAGCACCCGGACCATCCTGCGGCCACCGTCCCGCCGCTGTCCGTTGTCGCCTTCTCGCTGCCCCACCAGTGGTCTCCTGCCAGGTCCGCCCAGGCTGCGGACGGTACCGCGCCCCATTCAGGCTGACCGGAGCCGCGCCGCTCGGCGACTCGCCATCGGCCATCCGGACCAGCCAGGACCAGCCAGGACCAGCCAGGACCGGCGAGGACAGGCCGGTATCCGTCAGGACCAGCCGGAACCAGTCCGGGCTGATCGGTCAACCAGGGGGCCCTCCCGGTGACCGGCTCCCGTCCGTCCGGCGGACGGGAGGCGCCTCAGTCGTCGCTGAGGTTGTGCTCCGCGTAGACCTTCATCGCGTCACGGACGAACACGGCCGTCCCCTCCCCGTGCCGGTCGTAGTTCGCCGTGAAGCGCGGGTCGGCGACGTACATCTCGCCGAGCCCGATGACGTACGACCTGGTCGGGGCGGTCGTCACCGACAGCCATTCGCACTGCCGCTGCGCGATCGCCTGTGCTTCGTCGCTGTCGGGCGCCAGTCCGTCCTTCAGAGCCTGCCCGAAGTCACGGGCGATCGCGACCTGACGGGCCTGGAACGCCTTCTTCTCCTTGGCGCTCAGCGCGCGCCACCAGCGGTCGCCCTTCTCGTACGCCTCGCGGCCCCAGCGTTCGGTGACCTCCTGCTCGTACTGCGTGTGGTCGAAGCCGTCGAAGACTTCTTCCGCCATGAGTTCCTCTCCTTTCTCCGTCCGGTCGAGAGTGGTCCGCACCGAGGCGATCTGCCGCCCGATGCGCTCCCGCTCCTGCTCCAGCAGCTTCAGATGCGTCCGCAGGGCGGCGGCCGTGTCCCGCTGGCCTTCCAGGACCTGCGCGATCGCCGGCAGCCCGAGGCCCAGCTCGCGCAGCAGCAGAATCCGCTGCAACCGGACGAGGCTGTCCTGGTCGTAATAGCGGTAACCGTTGCTGCCGATCCGGCTCGGTGCGAGCAGCCCCAGCTCTCCGTAATGCCTGAGCGTGCGGCTCGTCGTACCGGCTTTCCTGGCAATCTCCTGGATCGACCACTCCATGACCATCACGCTAGAACTTGACGTTACGTAAAGGTCAAGCGAGAGGGAGCCGGGCTTCACAGCGGTGCAGGGGAGCCGGCCGGCGAGCGGGCGTTGAGGGCGAGGGTGGGCGCGAGTCGGCGCGAGGGTCCGCGAAGGCCCGCGGAGTTCCGCGAAGGCCTGCGAAGGCCTGCGAAGGCCTGCGAAGGCCTGCGAAGGCCTGCGAAAACACCGAAGGCCCGGGACCATGTGGTCCCGGGCCTTCGGCCTTCAGTAGCGGGGACAGGATTTGAACCTGCGACCTCTGGGTTATGAGCCCAGCGAGCTACCGAGCTGCTCCACCCCGCGTCGGTGAACACCACCTTACGCCATGCGGAGCAAGATCCAATCCATTTTCCTCGCCGGGCTCGGCAGAAGCCCGTCCGAGCCGCGGTCGCGGCTCAGCGACGGCGCAGCCGGAGCGCGGTGAGCGCACCGCCCGCGGCGAGCAGCACGGCGGCGGCACCGGCCACGTACCAGGTGGTGCTGGACGAGCCGGTACGGGCGAGGGCGCCGGTCGTCGTGGCGGCGCCACCGAACGTGCCGGAGGTGGCGGACGTGGTGGTGACCGCGGCGGACGAGGAGGCCGACGAGGTCGACTGGGTCGACTGGGGGGTGGCCGACGCGGAGGGCGTGGCCGTTGCCGACGGCTCGGTGGACGGCGACGGAGTCGCGGACGGCGTGGCGGCGCCCTTCGCCACCTTCAGCGGGAGCTCGGCGTCGGCGCCGGCGAACGGGTAGGTGTTGCCGACGACCAGGTGCGTCCGCGCACGCAGGCCCACGGTCGTGTCCTTGCTGAGGCCGTTCAGGTCCTTCACGGTCAGGCGCAGCTTGTAGCTGTGCGTGGCGCCGTTGCCGAAGCCGCCGTCGAGGACCGGCAGGCCCCAGGTGTTCTCGCTGGTCTGCTTCGGCCGCACCCACTGGCCGTACTCGTAGACCTTGACCTCCACCTTCGGGAGCACGGTGCCGTGGCCGACGAGCTCGAACGAGGTGCCGAGCCCGTAGTCGTAGACGCCCGCGCCCTTGGAGTGCAGGGAGAGGTCGATCTCGGTCGTCTTGTTCAGCTGGAGTACGTCGCCCTTGCCGACGCCGAACTTCGCCTCCAGGTCGCCGCCCTTGCCCTCGGGGTCCACGTCGAACGTCACGTTCCCGGCGCTCGCGTCCTGCACCTTGTCGGGGCCGGCGTCGAACATCACCTTGAGGTCACCGTTGATGGACGGGTAGTTCTTGCTGAGGCCGACCGTCACCTTCCAGCTCAGTTCGCCCTTGGCGGGGATCCTGAACGCGGAGGCGGGTCCCTTGCCGGCCGGGTAGAAGGCACCCACCATCGACTCGTCCTGGGATCCGGAGCCGGAGTCGGTGTCCGGCGCGGAGATCTCCTCGACGTCGAACTTCACCTGCTCCGCGTTGATCGACGCCGGCCCCTCCGCCGAGGCGAAGACGGAACCCCAGTAGTCCTGCGGCTTGTCCGACACGTTCTTCACGGTGAACGTGAACGACTTGCTCGCGCCCCCGCGGGTCAGCGCACCCGCAGGCTGCGGCCGGCCGGAGGCGAACGTCAGCGGCGCGGCGCTGGAGTCCACCGGAGCGGCGAAAGCGGTGAACGGCACGAGCGTGGCGCCGATGGCGGCCGCGGCGGTGACGGTGGTGGCGGCGACGAGGCGGCGGGACAGGCGTGCGGACATGGTGGACTCCCCCCAAGGAATCTGTAGAGCCGCGCTGCCGGCGGACGGCCGGACAGCGGACGGCGGAAGGCACTGCGATGCGATGCGAGAATCGCCGCGGCACGTCCGGTTCCGAACGGGATTCACGCCCCGTTCGCTTCCCCTGTCCGGCGGGCGGCGATGTGCTTATCCTCGCCGCTCAAGATCGCCTGAACAATCGCGGAACTGTCACCGGCGTGCAACAGACACCGCCCGGGCGGCAGTCCACCTGTCCCGCCCTGGCCGACCCCTGCTGACCAGCGGCTATTCAGCGACCTCGGTCCGCTCCCACCACTCGTACACGGTGAGCCGCCCCTCCGGGCTGTCCTCGTGCCGCGTCGTGGCCTTGAAGTGCTCGTAGCCGCCGCGGTGCGGAATCTTCAGCTCCTGGCCAGGCGGGGTGATCGGCACGATCTTTCCCTGCAGATCGTCCGGGCCGCCCTCCAGAAGTGCCTTGGTAGCCATACCTCCAGTTTTCCCACCCGCCGGACGACCTTGCACCCCCGGAGCCCCATTCAGCTCATCCGGAGAGCCGGTCCAGTCATCCGGAGACCTGGTCCAGGAAGCCGAAGAGGTTGTTCCGGGTGCGCTCGATCTGCTCGTCCACCGTGAGGGACTCCTGGAAGCGGCCTCCGGGCACCGGGGCCTTGATCCCCCGTACGTAGAGGGAGCAGGCGAGGTCGGTGCACATGTACGCCCCGACGGAATTGCCCTCGCGGCCGGCCCGGCCCGCCTTGCGGGCCGTCATCAGGGAGACGCCGTCCCCGGGATGGGTGGTCAGGCACAGGGAGCACATGCTGCGGTGCAGGTATCCCCGCTGCCGGGACGGGAAACGGAGCGAGACACCGACGGGCCGTCCGTTGCGCTCGGCGACGAGATAGCTGCGATCGGGGGCGGAGGGGTCGCGCCACCCGAGGAAGTCCAGATCGCCCCAGGGCCGCTCGACGAGGTCGCGGGGCAGGGTGAGGCGCAGGGCCTCGCCCTTCGAGCAGTTGACGAACGAGGCGCGGATGTCCTGCTCAGTGAGTGCCTTCATGTTCGTGACGCTACGATTGCCTAGAGGTATTAGGCAATCGATTAAATCCCCTAGGTTGATGGACGGAGACGGCGTATGGCTCGTGCCGGACTCAGCACCGACCGCGTGGTCGCGGCCGCGGCGGATCTCGCCGACGAGGCCGGGTTCGAGAACGTGACGGTGTCCGCGCTGGCCCGGCACTTCGGCGTCAAGGACGCGAGCCTCTACTCGCACGTGAAGAGCGTGTCGGAGCTGCGGACCCGGGTCGCCCTCCTCGCCACCCGCGACTTCGCCGACCGCATCTCGGCGGCGGTCGCGGGGCGGGCGGGCAAGGACGCCCTGACCGCGTTCGCCGACGCCTACCGCACGTTCGTCCTGGAACACCCCGGACGCTACGCCGCGACGCAGAGCCGCCTCGACCAGTCGGCCCTCGACGCGTCATCACCGGACCTCGCGTCCGGGCCGCGCCGCCTCATCGAGTCCACCTACGCGATGATGCGCGCGTACCGGCTGTCCGAGCCGGACCTGACCGACGCGGTACGGCTGTTGCGCAGCACGTTTCACGGCTACAGCAGCCTGGAGGCGAGCGGGGGGTTCCGGGCGGCCCGTGACGTACAGGCGTCATGGGACCGGACGATCGAGGCGCTCCACGTCCTGCTGGCGCACTGGCCGTCCTCCGCCGGCGACAAAGCTTCGTCGCCGGCGTGCCACGATGCTCCTTGAACATCACGTACATCCTGGGGGAACGATGCGCCGCAACACCCTTGCCGTCGCCATGACCACCGTCGCTGCCACTGCCGCCGCCACCGCCTTGCTGACCGCCTGTGGCAGCGGCCCCGAGCCCGATCCCGCCGCCTGCAAGAAGGCCCTCACGGCTCAGCTGGAGAAGTCCGCGACGACAGCCGGGCGGCCGGCAGCCTGCGACGGTCTCGACGACAAGACCTTCGAACGCGTCACCGGCGACGCCCGGTCCGACCACCGCGAGCGCGAAAAGGCGGTCGACGACATCGAGGGCTCCATCGCCGACACCCAGAAGGAAGCCGACGAGGCGAACGCGGGCACGGCCGGCACGCCGAGCCCGTGAGCCGGGCCGGGTGGCGTACACAGCCTCCCTGGCACTCGATCCGTATCGCCGCCAATAGCCATGACACGACGCGCCCCCTGCCCGATCCCTCACGGGGTCGGGCAAGGGGCGCTTGTGCGTTCAGGCTCCCGGCTTCTCGCCCAGAGCGGCACGCAGCCAGTCCAACGGCCCCTGGCTCAGCAACTCGTCCGCCAGCCGCCGGCCGGTCTCCGTGACGATGCGGCCCCGACTGTTGTCGATCCACCGCTGGGCACTCTCATACCCCTGGGCCTTGTACTCGAGGCCCTGGAGCATGCACTCCAGCTTGTCCGCGTCCCGCGCGCAGATCGCCTCGGGCGACTCCTTGGCCTCGTACTCCGCGACCAACTCCCGTACCGTCGCCGCCAACTGCTCGGGCATACCGGCCACCTGGTCCGCCGTGACCACCTGCGGGTCCGCCTCCGTGGAGTACTTCTTCCCCAGGTAGTTCACGTCGCCCGTGCGCGTCTCCTGCGAGTCGTGCCACACGGCCAGGAGAGCGGCGCGAGCCGGATCGGCGCCCTCCAGCTTGGCGATGATCGACGCGATCAGCGAAGTGCGCCAAGCGTGCTCGGCAACGGACTCCGGGTCGCGCACCCCAGCCATCCACCAGCCCGTGCGACGCGTGTGCTTGAGCGTGCCCGCCTCGTACAGGAAGTGCGCCACCGCGGACAGGTCGTCAGCCACAGCTGGTCTCCTCTCACGCCTCGGAAAGGCGGATCGCGTACCGGATGTTCTCGAGCTCACGGCGGGCTCTCGCCGACAGCTTGCCGCTATCCAACATCACGGGGATTCGATCACGTAAGGCGCGGCCGGCTCCGCTGGACCGGAGGAGGTTCGGCCGAGCCGCAAGGAGAGTCCACAGGGTATGGACATTGAGATCGAAGAACCCGTGCTCAGGGCTGAGGCCGCGCACCAGGTGGAGCAACAGCCTGTCGCCCGGCCAATTGCGTGGGTCTTCGGTCGCGATGAACTCGTCCGACAGTTGCACATGCGGTGCCTCGCCGATCCAGTACGCCCAGTAGGTGAGGTTCGCGGCCTCGCTCGCGTCGTCGCCGTCGAGGCTGCCGATGAAGTACGCCATGCGGTCGCGATCCCCTTGCCGCGCCGCGACGGCGGCCACGGAGCGGGCGTTGAGCCACTGGGTCAGCCAGTCGTCGGGGCGGTCCGTGCGCTGCTGGTGGGCAAGCCACTCGCCGGTATCCGGAGCGGAGTCGTACCCGGCCAGATAGAGGGCCTGGCGGCGGAGCAGGAAGTGGTCGGCGCCACGGGCGGTCTCGGCGGTCCGCCGCATGCGTGAGAAGAACCGACAGCGGTCGCCAGCTGGCAGCTCGGGGCCTTTGGGTACCGGGCCCCGGCGCGGCCTGGAGGGCTCAGGCAGGTCACGTAGGGGGGTGGGAGCAAGCCCGTTGAGAGGCCAGGTGAGTACCTCGACCAGGTCGCGCTGCATCACCCACGCGCCGAGCGGGTCCTCGTCGGCAGGTGTCTCCTCGCCCAGTGCGCTGGACAGCAGCACGTCGGCCTCCATCGCTCGCTCGAGGGCGAGGAGGAGCGTGGGCGCTGCGCCGAGCTGGAGCAGCCGGTGACGGTGGAGAAGCATCTGCCCCACCGGTAGGGCGGTTAGGGGGCGGCGGCCGGACTCCCACCCGGCGAGCGTGTCGGCGGCAACGCGCATGCGCTCGGCGAGACCTTCCTGGGTGAAGCCGAGTTGCTCGCGGACCAGGCGCAGAACGTAGCCGGAGACGATGCCGCTGCGCTGGCGCGCGGCTGTTCCCTGACTGTCGGTCGGGGTGGATCGCTTACTACTGCCCATGGCGCTCCCCTTGGCCCGTCAGCAGCGGAGGGATACCCGTACCCGCAGTCACTACTTCCGGAGTGCTCCGCTTTCTACCGTCGTAGTCAGTGACAGCGAGCAACTCAGCGTAGTCGAGGGACTCACTCCGTGAATGCCAATGTGCAGAGTTCGACCCCGGTGCTCCCTCCGATTGGGAGCCTCACCCAGCGTCAACAGCGAGGTATGGACTGCGTCCACTGCGGCATCGTCCTCACTGCCGCCATCGCGGTCGAGGTCGAGGGTGAGCACTACTTCCGCCGCGCCGGCATGCGCACCCGCTGGTACCCGCGACGCTGCCGCAACTGCCCGAAGGAGGGGCAGGCGTGAGCGAGAAGACGCTGCCGTACACCACGGAGGACCGTGTAGTGATCCCCTGCTACTGCTGGATCAAGAAGCCCGGCACATGGACCCGCTGCACCGAGAACCCCGGCCACCAGGGCGACCACTACAGCTGGGTCACGCGGCAGTCGTGGCGGAACCGCGGTCCGGAACCCCAGTGAGCTCCCGCCCGCTGCCGTTGCGGCGGCTTGGGCAGCGGGCGGGTCGCAAGACACCCGCCTCCGCACCCCCAACCCTGGACAGGTCGAGTGCGGAGGCGGGTTCCACATCCACACCCATATCAGGAGGCACCAGCCGTGGGAACCATCAGCAACGGCCGGACGAAGAAGGCCTACGAGAACCTGACCGCCCCCGGTCTGGACTGGCGCAAGTCGAGCCGGACGGACCTGGACCCGATCCTGAAGGACTGCGTCATCCTGGCCGAGGCGCCGGACGCCAAGGACCACCCTCACCCGCACATCCCGGACGGCACCCGCATGGTGGCCCTGTCCGACGACAAGGACCCGGCGGGCCCGGTCCTGTACTTCACCCGCGCGGAGATCGGGAAGTTCTTCGAGGGCGTGAAGGCCGGCGAGTTCGACGACCTCATGCCCACACACGGAGAGACGGTGCAAGCCGCCGCCGTGGCCAGCTGACCATGAACGCGCAGCAGGTCAACGCGGCATTCGCGCACGTACAGAAGCAGTACAACCGCACCCCCTGCCGGGAGTGCCGAGGCCGCAACACCGTCGCTCTGATCTGCGAGAGTGCGGTCGTCGTCTCGTGCGAGGACTGTGGCGGAGCCACCCGCAAGGGCCAGCTCGTTCACCACTGACCACCGCCCCAAGGCCGCCCCGGCCCGCCGTCCCCCGTCGGCGAGCCGGGGCTTCTTCGTGTCTTGATCGTTGACGCTTCGGCTGAGCATTGACTGAGCATCCGCCGAATTTCGCCCCCGAAACGAGATCGACCCCAGGTCAGAGGTGCTCTGACCTGGGGTTCTACGGTAGGCCGTGTGGGACTCGAACCCACAACCAACGGATTAAAAGTCCGCTGCTCTGCCAATTGAGCTAACGGCCCTCGGCGAGTCATCCCTGAGCATAGCCGGACGACGCCCGGCATCCGATCGGGTATCGGGTGCAGGGCGTCGTCCACCGGGTTCCCGGTGGTGTCACAGGCCGGGATACAGACGGGCGGGGCCGGTTCCACGGACCCTCGCAGGTCGCCGGGGAGTACCGCGCGTCCTCCCCGCGCCCACCCCGCGTCGCCCGCCGAGGCCCGTCAGAACAGCGAACGGTAGTTCTGCCACCCCGTTCCCACCGTCACCGTCGCGCCGAACGAACCCTTGCCGTCGCCCTTGTTGCGGAGCAGCTTGCCGTTCGTGTCGCGGGAGAGGAGGTCCGGGAAGCCGTCGCCGGTGACGTCGCCGACCACGAGGATCTCCCTGCGGCCGGCTCCCCAGTCGCTGAAGACCAGCTTGCGCGGCTTGAACGTGCCCGTGCCCGTGCCGTCGTAGCGCCACACCTCGCCGCCCGCGTCCCGGGCCAGGAGATCGCCGTGGCCGTCGCCCGTCAGATCGGCGGCGCCCATGATGGTCCAGCCCTTCCAGCCGGAGCCGACCTTCACGGCCGGGTCGAGGCCGGCGCGGCTGTTGCCGCGGTAGAGGAAGAGGATGCCGGTGGAGGCCTGCCGGGCGAACAGGTCGGGGCGGCCGTCGCCGGTGAAGTCGGGCGAGTAGGTGATGGCGTCGAAGCCCTGCCAGCCCTTGCCCATCAGGTGGTGCGGACGGGTGGGGTCGATCGGGTTGGTGCCGGGAGCCCGGTAGAGATTGCCGTCGGGGGTGCGCAGGAGCACATCGCTGCGGGGCTCGTCCCCGGTGTTTGAGCCGTACGGAATGATGAGCGTACGCGGGTCCCAGCCCGTCGTCGCCCAGGAGCGGGTGCCTCCCGCGAGGTGGTGGACGGCGGCCTTGCCCGTGGTCGTCATCGAGTAGAACTCGCCGTAGCCGTCGTTGCTGGAGTCGCGGTACGCGGCCCACCCGTCGACGAGCCGGAGCGTGCCCTCCCGCCGCGCCAGCTCGGCCGCGCCGTCCGCCGGCCGCGCGCCCACGGTCCACGAGTACGCCCCGCTGACCGGCCACTTCGGGTACATGGCCGACTCGTCCCAGGTGGCCCGTACGAGCGCCCCGGTGCGTTCCGTGCTGGTGCCCTCGTCGAACAGTCGCCCGTAGGCATCCCTGACCGCGAAGGTACGGGACGCGGTCGGCCGGCTCATCCGCCACTCGCCCCGCCACGGCCATCGCAGAGCGCTGACCGACGGCTGGGTGGTGGAGTGGACCACGGTGAGCGGGCTGCGCGGCACGGTCACGGGCTTGACGTGGATACGGCCCGAGGTGTCCACGAACGCCACATGGCCCCCGTACCGGTCGACGCTCCACGTACTCAGTCCATTCACGGCGTCACTGGCGAACGTGCTGGTCAGCGGCGCACTGCCGGCTCCCTTGTGGAAGTCGGTGAGCAGCAGCGACCCGCCCACCTGGGCGTGTTCGAACCGCACGAGGAAGCCGTCGCCGAGCTGTGTGTCGTGGCTGAAGGGGACCGTGATGTTCTTGCCGGCCGCGTGGTCCCAGACACCGGCCTTCTGCCCGACTCTGCAGTTCCAGTACAGCCAGCGGCCGACGGACTGCAGCTCGTCGGGGCGGCAGCCGGAACCGAGGTTCACCTCGGGCGAGTTGACCTTCGTCTCCACGTCGTACGAGCTGACCGTGCCGGCGCTCGTTCCCGGCTTCCAGATCTTCGAACCCCAGATCGCGACCGCGGTGCTCGACCGGGTGTGGACCACGGGAGGGCCGTCCTGACGGGCGATGTTCACGATGTACTGCTTGCCGGTGTTCGGCTCGTCCACGGCGGCGTACGCACCGTCCACGGCTCTCACAGCCTGGAAGGTGTTGAGCATCCCGACGGAGTGGACCTTCTGCACGTTCGGCTGCTCGACGTCGACCACGGTGTGGCTGTAGGGCACCGGATTCGTGAACACGAACTGGCCGTCGCCGGTACCCCGCAACTCGGTCGGGAAATCCCTGCATTCGTCTCTGGGGTCACCCGGAGGACAGGGGTACTCGTCCCAGACATCGGACGCGATCGTCTTGCGCGGACCCGCCTCCGGAGTGCCGGTGACCGCGAGGTCGTACAGGTAGAGCCCGCGTTCGCGCTGCGGGTCGACGCGCGCCGCCACGGCTAGCTGGCCCGCCGCGAGCGCGATCCGCTCGGGAGAAGCGGGCTCGCCCTGGTACGTGCCGAGGTCGATGACGACCTCCTGCAGCTCCTCCGCCGTGGTGGCGGCCACCGCCGGTGGAGTGAACCCGAGGCCGCCGGCAACGAGTGCGACGGCGGCCCCGGCCGCGAGCGACGTACGTCTGCAGGTGTTCCTGCCGGTGGTCATGCCCAGCCCCCTGTTGGATGCCCCATCATCGTCCTGGAAGCTTTGACCACCGGGACCCGCTCGTGGTTGTACAGCTTTGAATGATTGTCAGGACAGGTAGGTGTACCGCTTCCAGTACTTGTCCGTGATCTGCTTCGCCCCGAAGAAGCTGCCCACGTGGTTCGCGTTGTACAGGTAGGCGGCTCCCCACGGCGTACGGGCGATGACGTCCTGGCGGCCGTCCCGGTCGAAGTCGCCCGACGCGACGACGGTGTTGAAGGAGTTCCAGCCCGCCCCGGCCTTGATGCGGGGCAGGAATCCGCCGCGGCCGTTGCCCGGGTACAGCCACAGATCACCCTTGCCGTCACGGGCGAGGAGGTCGGGGCGTGCGTCCCCGGACAGATCGCCACGGCCCGTGATCACGGTGAACTGGCCCCAGCCGACGCCGATCTTCACCCGTGCACCGAGCCCGCCGGATCCCGTCCCGGGGTGCATCCACAGGTACCCGGAGGCGTCCCGGCCGACGACGTCCGGCTGGCCGTCACCGGACAGATCACGGACGGCGAGGAGACGGTTGTAGCGGCTCCAGCCCGTACCGAGGCTGACCCGGGTGCCGGGCTCGAGGTTCTCGTTGACCGGGATCCGGTAGAGAGTGCCGCCCGGTGTGCGGCCGAGCAGGTCGGCGTAGCCGTTGCGGTTGAAGTCGCCGGCCTGGAGCAGCAGGTTGTACTCGTCCTCGAAGAGCTGGCCGGTGCCGTTGACCGGGTCCTTCGTGTACGGCCCGGACTGCAGCAGGTCGAAGATGCCGGGCCCGGGCTCGCGGCCGAGCACCGAACCGGTGGTCCAGTGGTCGAGGTCGACGTCCCTGGTCCACCCCTCGATCACCGGACGGTACGTCGGCACCGCGGTGTAGAGCCGGAAGCCGTCCCGCACGCACGCGGCGGCCCCGGTCGCGGAGAACGCCACCAGCTTGCCGCCTGCCACGAGAGCGCCGCCGGAGTCCCCGGTGCACTGCTCCTTCGGGTCGGGCGTCGCTGTGCCGGGCGCGGCCGAGGTGCAGATCATCCCGGGCGGCAGGCTGCTGCCCAGCCCGAGCGCGGCGGCGCAGTCGGCGCTGCGGCGCACCACGACCTGCTCGGTGTGCTTGACGCGCTGCTCGGACGCACCGGCCGGAGCCGCCCACGAGTAGAACGTCGCGGGCTTCCCCACCGCATAGAGGACGGTGTCCGCCGATCCGGCGAGGACCGGCTTCCCGTACCGGGAAGGTTCGACGTGACTGTCGACGAGGACACCGACACCGGCCTGGCGGGTGGTCGCGTCGAACTGCGGGTGGGTGCGGTAGTCGGGCCTGTTGGTGCCGCTCTCGATCTGGCCGGTGGCCAGGTTGTAGTCATACGCGAAGTCCGTGTCGGACCGGCCCGTGAAACAGTCCGGCGCCGCGAGGGTCCGGGTGGCCGAGAGGACGATTCCGGTGCAGGCACGTGTCGTGCCGTTGCCCGCGAAGGACAGCGGGATGAGCCACGAGGGGGTCGCGGGCGCGGCGGCGCGGGGTGTCGCGGGCGCAGCGGCCCGGGGCGTCGCGACGGCCGCCGCCTGGGCGGTACCGGTCACCCCGGCCAGCAGCCCGCCCGCGAGCGCGGTCGCGGTGAGCAGGCCGACCGCGGCGTGCCGTGGGGTCTTGGTCGTTCTCATGAGTGGGTCTCGTTTCCGGTCAGGAGTCGGAAGGCGGGCTGCGGGGCGGGAGGAACCCGAGGGGCAAGAGCGCTCGAGGGGCGGGAGGCCCTGCGGGGCTGTCAGGGGACGGCCGGCCGGCGCCCGCTGCACGCGAGAAACCGGTCGCATCAGTAGATGCCTCCGTCGTAGCGCTGCCAGCCGGTCCCGATCTGGACCGTGCTCCCGAATGAGCCCTTGCCGTCACCGCTGTTGCGGAGCAGCTTGCCGTTGGTGTCACGGGAGACGAGGTCGTTCCTGCCGTCCCCGGTGATGTCGCCGACGCCGACGAACGCGTTGCGCCCGGCGCCCCAGTTGTTGCCGAAGACGAGGACGCGGGCTTTCAGGCCGCCCGCGGCTGTGCCGTCGTACCGCCACAGCCAATTTGCCTTGTCGACCGCCAGGATGTCGCCGATGCCGTCGCCGTTCAGATCGCCCGCACCGATGATCGCCCGGTAGGCGGTCCACTTGCTGCCGATCTTGACCGGTGCGCTCAGGCCACCCGCTCCGTTGTCGGCGTACCGGTACAGATCGCCTGTGGAACGCTGCCGCGCCACCAGATCGACCCGGCCGTCGCCAGTCAGATCGCCGGGGCTGGTCACCACGTCGAACTGCCCGAACCCGGCACCGATCCTCGCCTTGGGGCCCGAGGTGCTGGGGACGCCGTTGCACTGGACTCCGTAGCGGTGGACGTCCCCGGTGGTGTTGCGGACGAGCACGTCGTTGCATCCGTCGCCGTCCATGTCACCGAACGGCACCACGCCGTTGACGGTGGTCCAGCCGCTCGACGACTGGAGGTACGCGCCGCTGTAGTTGCCCGCGTAGAGCCCCTGGTGAGCGGCGAGTGCGCCACCTCGCAGGGTGAACAGCTCAGGCACGCCATCACTGTTGTAATCCCGGAAGGGGGTGTTCCCTCCGGCGACGGTGACGGTACCTGTACTCACCGTCCGGCTGCCGGTGCCATCTCCTGGATCGGCGCTCAGCATCCACGTGTACTTGCCGCTGAACACCATCTTTCCGTCGTCACCCTTGCCGTCCCAGGCGACGGTGACCTGCGCACCGCTCCGGTCCGTGCTGGTGGTCTTCTTCGCGACGCGGCCCGAGGAGTCGGTGAAGGCGAGGGTCCAGCGGGCCACGGGCCGGGTGAGCAGCCACGTTCCCTTCCAGGTGTTGCGGCGGCCTGCGGTGTTCGGCGTGAAGTTGATGGCGGCCGCGGTCGTCGAGTCGGCAATGCCGGTCGGAGTGCGCGGCACGGTCACCGGCTTGATGCGGATGCGCTTCTGGGCGTCCACGTACGCGACGTGGCCGCCGTACTTGTCCACGGTCCAGGAGAACCGCCGACCGGAGACGGTCCCTCCTCCGGCCGGCACATCGGCGAACTCGGTCGTCGTCGCGGACGTACCACCACCGGAGTGGACGTCCGTCAGCATCAGCTTGCCCGCGGCAGTGTCCCGACGGACCACGAAACCGTCCCCGAGGAGGGCCTCGCCCGACGGAACGACAGTGCTCTTACGGGTCTTCTGGTCCCACACCCCTGCCTTGCCGGTGGGTCCGCACGACCAGTAGATCCAGCGCCCCAGCGCCTGGAGGTCGACCGGAACGCATCCCGAGCCGATGGCCAGATCCGCCGAGCGCTTCTTCGACTTGAGGTCGTACCAGCTGACCGTCCCCGTGGCCGTGCCGGGCTGCCAGAGTGTCGTGCCCCACACAGCCGCGGCCGTCGCAGGACGGGTCAGGAGCACGTTGTTGTCCGCGTACTGCTCGAAGTCGCCGATGTACTGTTTCGGCGCGGCGCCATCCACCTCGTTGCTCACCGTGTACCGGCCCTGTCCGTCCACGAGGGTCGAGCGCTTGTCGAAGAGCACCGACTTACCGGTGTTGGCGCCCGTCGTCACCCACACGCTGAACGGCCACATCACGGCGGTGTACCCGTCGCCCAGAGACTGCACGCCCGGGACGGCTCCTGCGGAGAGGCTCAACACCCGTCGGCGCTCTCCGACCGCGGGTGTCCCCTGGATCGCCACGTCGCGCTCGTACAGGGACTTGTCCACGTTGCTGTCGTTCCGGCTCACGTAGCTGAGCTTGCCGGCGCCGAGGGCCAGCGACTCAGGAGCCACAGGTACCGGGGGTACCTCATGCAGTCGCGTGATCTCCGGGGTTCCGTCCGGACCGGCCGTGATCCGGTGCACGGCCCAGTCACTGGCCCTGGTGCCGCCGACGGCGACGGCGCTGCCGTCGGGAGCGGACTCCAGTTGGGAGGCGGCGTACGGCAGCAGATCCCGCACCGGGCCACCGCCCACCGGGATCGACTGCAGCTTGTGCCCCGGCACCTCGTCGGCCAGCTGGCTGGGGATGTTCCTGCGGAAGACGATGTGGTCACCGACGGCGCGGAAGACCCCCGTCGTGTACTCCCCCTCGGACGGCGCCGGCAGGGTGGTCACCACGGGCGTCGCCGATGGGTTGTCGCGCGGGACAGTGAATATGCGCCCGGTACCGTCGCTCGGGACGCCCAGCACGTACTCTCCGCTGACGTAGAGGGCTTGGCCCACCATCTCGGGAGCAAGTCTGTGCAGAGTCGCGGACTCGAGGTCCAGGACGTAGCGACGGTTGGCGCCATCGGCAGCACGCAGGTCGACGACGGAACTCCGGGAGTCGTGAAGGCTGGGCGTCGAGTAACTGCTCGTACCGGACGGGAAGCCCTCGACCACTCGTTCCTCGGTCTGTCCTTCGACCGACCTCAGGACGCTCATGCCGGTGATGGCACCGTCCGTGCGCCGGACGACGGCGACCGAATCGGCGCTGTACCCGACGTGGACGGCGTTCGCGGGGACGTCCACTTCCGTGACGGAGCCGTCGCCCAGATCGTGGATGGTCGCGGTACGGGGCTCGGTCGTCAGGCCGGGGCTGAACGTGATGCGCAGGCCCGAATGGGAAAATCCGTAACCCCGCACGGTGACCGGGCTCGTTCGCCCAGAGGCGTAGTCGGTCCAGAGCAGGCCGCTCGTGCCCTCCTGGTAGTGCGCATATCCGGATGCACCGGCGTCCCGCAGGGTCTCGGAACGCGGGGCGAGCCGGGCGTCGGCAGGGATCACGGTCTCTTCGGCGACGGGCGCTTCGGCTGCCGCACCGTCCCGCACGTTCAGCGGTGTGAGCCACGACGGCACGGTTGCTGCCGCCGCAGCCGCGGGCTGAGCCACCGCTGAGGGCTGGGCGGCGTCGGCACCGCCGGTCGCCCCCACGACGAGGACTGTGGTGAGTACACCCGTGAGGATGCCGGTCGCGGTGAACGGTCTGTCCGGACGCAGCAGCGCACGACGCTTCAAAAGGTCCCCTCCCCAGGAGCCTGAAAGGCGAGAAGAGACACGGCAGCTCATAGCCGCAGAGACGTGCGGCCCACTGATCCCCTTGCCGTGCCCCCCAGCACAAGTGCGCGGATCGTAACAGTGGTTTCACTATCAACGGAAGCGGTTTCGAACCCGCTCAAAAATGGGTCCGGCCCGTGTCCCACCAGGAAACACGGACCGGATCCGCTCAAGCATCTGCCAAGGGTCAGAACAGGCCCTTGTACCCCTGCCACCCCGTCCCGATCTTCACGGTCGACCCGAAGGACCCAGCCCCGTTCCCGCTGTTGCGCAGCAGCTCACCCGCCGCGTTCCGCGACACCAGATCCGCCTTGCCGTCCCTGTTCAGGTCACCGACACCGACGAACACATTGCGGCCCGTGCCCCAGTTGTTCCCGAACACCAGAGCCCGCGGCTTCACCGCACCCGCCGCCGTACCGTCGTACCGCCACAGCGAATTGGCACCGTCCACCGCCAACAGCTCACCGATCCCGTCGCCGTTCAGATCCCCCGCACCGAAGACCGCCCGGTACAGCTTCCAGTTCGTGCCGATCCGGCCGCGCGCCTTCAGCTTCCCCGCACCGTCGTCCGCGTACAGATACATGTCCCCCGTCGACGCCTGCCGCGCCACCAGATCCGCACGGCCGTCACCCGTCAGGTCACCGGGCGACGTCAGCACGTTGAACTGACCCCACACCGTGCCCAGCGACGTGTACGGACTCGTCGGCGTCAGCGCCTTCCCACAACCCGGCCGGTACGCCCGCAGCTCACCACTCGCCAACCGCACCAGCACGTCATTGCACCGGTCACGGTTCAGGTCCCCGAACGGCACCGCCACGACCGACGTCGCCCAGCCGGAGCCCGTCGTGGCACCGGAGAAGCCGCCCGTCCCGTTCCCGTGCCGGTACGCGAACGCGCCCGAGGAGCTCAGCGAGACCAGGTCGCCCACACCGTCCGCGCCCGCCAGATCGCGGAACGCCGGCGGCGGCAGCTCGCCCACCACGTTCATGTCGCCCGAGGTGACCAGAGCGGCCCCGACGCCGTCGGCGGGCTGCGCGGTGAGCGTCCATCGGTAGGTGCCGCCCGGCACTGCCTTTCCGGCGCCGTCCTTGCCGTCCCAGGCCGCGTCGATCCGACCGCGGCCCTCGCCGCCGGACACGGTGCGGACGACCGCGCCGGTGTCCGCCCGCTTCACGGTGAGCTGCCAGCCGGCGGCCGGCTTGGAGAGCCACCACGTGCCGGTCCAGCGCGCGCCGGCCGCGGCCGGGTCGAACGTTCCGGTGGTCACCACGGAGTCGATCGCCGTGATCGCGGAGGCGGGGACGCCGGTGCGCACGATGCGCACCCGCTCGTCGGCGCCCGCGTACGCGACGTGTCCGCCGAAGCGGTCGACGGTCCAGCCGGCGCGCCGCACGATGGACTCTCCGAGGTCCGCGGCGCTCACCAGGGTGCGGTGCGGCACGTCGGCAGCCGCGCCGGAGACGGGAAGCCCGGCGTGCAGGTCGTAGAGCGTGAGTCCGGTGCCGTCGCCCCGGTGGACGAAGTAGCCGTCGCCCAGCAGGACGCTCCCGAGCGGCGCGGCGACGGCCCGCTTGGCCTGCCGGTCGTACACGCCCGACGCGTTGTCGCACTTCCAGTACACCCAGCGGCCCACGGCCTGGAGCTCCTGCGGGACGCACTTGTTGAGTGTGGTGAAGGACTCGCCGACGGTGCCCGACGGGAGGGTCTTCGAGGTGACCACACCCGTGTCCTTGGTGCCGCTCCAGAGGGTGGACCCCCATACGGCGGCCGCGACCTCCGTCCGCTTCTCCAGTACGGTCCCGGAGTCCGGCTTCTTGAACTCGACGACGGCCTGGGAGCCGCGGGCGGCCGGGCGGACCACGCCGAACCGGCCCGACAGGTCGGTCAGTTCGGGGCTCTGGAAACCGGTGGTGACGCGTGGGCCCCAGTTCGCCGCGCCGTTCTCGAACAGCATGGTGAGGTCGGACTCGGTGCCGTTCTCACGGCCGTGGAAGCCGTCACCGGTCGCCCACATCGTGACGCAGCGCTCGGCCAGCCCCCCGCCGGAGCAGTCGCTGTCGCGCCCGCTCAGCAGGCCGTCCACCGTGGTGCGGACGGCCTGCGGCTCACCCGTGGTGCTCAGCCAGGTGCTGCGGTACGCGCCGAGGTAGGTGAACGGCTGGAACAGCGTGCTGTCGTCGCCCGTGGTGAGGATGCCGCTGCCGAGGGAGAGACCGTAGATGTGCGCGGGCATGGGCTCGACCGTCGCGAGGCGGCGCGTCTCCAGGCCCCCGTCCGCCTTGGGCAGGATGCGGTGCACGGCCCAGTCGATGTCGCCCTGCGCAGCGGCGGAGGTCGCCCCGGCGATCAGGACGGAGCCGTCGGGAGCGACGGCGATCTGCTCGTCCGCCAGCTGCAACACCTCCTCGAGGCCGCCTTCGTCGGCGAGGCGCCACAGGGCCGTCCCCCGGTACTCGTTGCCTCCGGGGTTCTGCCGTTCGACCGCGAGGACGGAGCCGCCGACCATCGCGAAGGTCGCGTCGTACGTCATCGCGCTGGTCTCGACCGTGCGGATCACGGTGTCCGGGGCGGCACGGTCGAGGACATCGGCCTTGCCTCGCCCGGTACGCAGCCGCAGGATCGAGTCGCCGCCGAGCCGGAAGCCGTTCACCAGCCACGGCTCCTCGGGATCGGGGCGGTCCGGCAGGGGCTTCGCCACCGCCTCCGCCAGGTCCACGATCCGCCACCGCTGGTTCGGCACGTCGGGCTCCGTGTACCGGATGATCAGCGAGTCCGCGTCGCCGTCCTCGAGCCCTTGGAAAACGGCGCCCTCGGGGAATCCGGTGACGGGCGTGTCCGTGACCGTGCCGCCCTCGTACCGCAGCAGGTGGTAGCCGGTCGGCGCGCCACCCGGCTCACCGGTGCGGGTGAGGACGGTGTCGCCGAAGGTGCTCACGTACGACTGCCCCTCGGGCAGCACGATGTCGGCGAAGACGGCACCCGCGCCCTTCTGCAGCGTCACGTGCGGTGCGGGCGAGGCGGAGTGGAGGGCGACGGTGTCGGAGCCGGTGCCGTAGTAGCCGCCCTCGGCGATCGGAAGGCGCTGGAAGTGGTCCCAGTACCCCGTCTCGGGGTCGTAACGGGGCTTCTCGGGCAGCCGGGTGGCGAGCGGGGTCGCCGAGCCGGTCGCGTAGTCGATCCAGAGCAGCCGGTCGTCGTTCTCCTGCGCCAGAAGGTAGCCGGTCTCACCGGCGTTGAGGATCGAGGTGGCGCGCGGGGCGAAGCGCTTGCCCGGCGGCAGGACGGTCACGTCCTCGGCCGCCGCGGCCGAGGACGGTACGGCCGTCGCCTGCGGTGCCGTGATTCCGGATCCCGCCGCCGTCACTGTCGCCAGCGCCAGGACGAGAGCCGCTCGGGTACGGCCGTTTCCACGCACCCGGGCATTGCTCGTACGAGCCAAAGTGAGGTCCCTCCCCAGGACATGAGGCACGGGGCGAACGGCGTCTGCCTGCGCGGCGACGCACCTACGAGCGAGAGAGACCCCCAGCCAACCCCCGTGCGAGTGCGCCGACTTTAACACCGGCCTCACAAGCCACGAAAGGGGATTCGAACCTGTTCAAAGCGAACGGGCCCGTACGGCACCGAAGTGCGGTACGGGCCCGTTCGTCAGGCCTTTGGCTCAGCTTCAGCCGTTGCGCTTCCAGCGCGGCTTGTCGTCACGGCGCCCGCCGCCGAAGGAGCCGGAGCTCGAACCGCCACGGTGGTCGCGGTGGTCGTCACGGCGGCCGTACGGGCGGTCGTGGCCGCCGGAGCGGAAACCGCCGCCCGAGGGACGGTCGTCACGGCGGTCGCGGTTGAACGGGCGGTCGCTGCCACCGCGGTGGTCGCGACGCTCGAAGCCACGGTCGTTGTCCCGACGGAAACCGCCCGAGGGACGGTCGTCGCGGCGGTCGCGGTTGAACGGACGGTCGTTGTCACGGCGCTCGAAGGAACGGCCACCGCGGTCGTCACGACGGTCGTCACGACGCTGGAAGCCGCCACGGTCACCGTCCCGGCGGTCGTCACGACGGTCGTTGTCCCGACGGAAACCGCCCGACGGACGGTCGTCACGGCGGAAGCCGCCACGGTCGTTGTCACGACGGTCGTCACGACGCTGGAAGCCGCCACGGTCACCGTCCCGGCGGTCGTCACGACGGTCGTTGTCCCGACGGAAACCACCGGACGGACGGTCGTCACGGCGGAAGCCGCCACGGTCGTTGTCACGACGGTCGTCACGACGCTGGAAGCCGCCACGGTCACCACCGCGGTCGCGACGCT
>NZ_JBVJKN010000005.1:44893-277107 GCF_055585225.1 Streptomyces sp. NPDC053673
CGACGGACGGTCGTCACGGCGGAAGCCGCCACGGTCGTTGTCACGACGGTCGTCACGACGCTGGAAGCCGCCACGGTCACCACCGCGGTCGCGACGCTCGTAGTTGCCCCGCTCGTCGCGGTACGCCGGGCGCTCCTCGCGGGTCTCGCGTACCGGCTCAGCCTCGGCGGCGGCCGCAGCCACGACCTCGGCCTCGGCCGCCTCCGTCACCTCGGCGACCGCGGCCTCCGGGTCCTCGCCCCGCTCGCGCGCCGCGCGGGCGACCAGGCGGTCGGCCTCCTCGCGGAGCTCGGCGGCGCGGCGCTGGACGCGCTCCAGCTCCTTGGTGAGCTGGGCGACCTCCCGCTCGGCCTGCTTGGCGGCGTTGTTCGCGGAGTCGGCCTGGACCTCGGTCAGCGAACGGGCGCCGGTGATCTCGGCGACCTCCGGGTCGAACGCGCCGGCACCACCGACGATGTGGCGCGAGGCGTCGACGCCCGCGTCCTCCATCAGACGGAAGATCTGGCGGCGCTGGTGCGGAAGCGCCAGCGAGACGACCGTGCCGGACTGGCCCGCGCGGGCGGTACGGCCGGAACGGTGCAGGTAGTCCTTGTGGTCACCGGCCGGGTCCACGTTCAGGACCAGGTCGATGCCGTCGACGTGGATACCGCGGGCGGCGACGTCGGTCGCGACGAGCGCGTTGACGTAGCCGTCCTTGAAGTCGGCGAGGACGCGGGTACGGGCACCCTGCGTCATGCCGCCGTGCAGCGCGTCGGCCTTCACGCCCGCCTCGACGAGCTGCTCGGCGATACGGTCGGCGCCTAGCTGCGTACGAACGAAGATGATCGTGCGGCCCTTGCGCGCGGCGATCGCGGCCGTGACCGGCGCCTTGTCCTTCGGCTTCACGACGAGGACGTGGTGCGACATGGTCGTGACGTTGCCCTGGGCGCTGTCGACCTCGTGGCTGACCGGGTTGTTCAGGTAGCGCTTGACCAGCGTGCCGATCTCGTTCTCCATGGTGGCGGAGAAGAGCATGCGCTGGCCGCCCTCGGGCACCTGGTCGAGCAGCTCCGTGACCTCGGGCAGGAAGCCCAGGTCGGACATCTGGTCGGCCTCGTCGAGGACCGCGACCTGGACGTTCTCCAGGGAGCAGGCGCCACGGTTGATGATGTCGCGCAGTCGGCCCGGGGTGGCGACGAGGATGTCGACGCCGCGCTCGAGCGCGTAGATCTGGTTGCCCATGGACGTACCGCCGCAGACGACCTTGATCTTCAGACCGAGGACGTCGCCGTACGGCTGGAGCGCGTCCGCGACCTGCATCGCGAGCTCACGGGTCGGGGTGAGGATGACGGCGCGGGGCTTCTTCTTCTCGGTGTGGCCGCCGGCCAGCGTGGCCAGGGTCGGCAGACCGAAGGAGAGGGTCTTGCCGGAGCCGGTACGGCCACGGCCGAGGATGTCCTTGCCGGCCAGGGCGTCCGGGATGGTCGCGGCCTGGATCGGGAACGGGACGGTGACACCGTTCTGGGCGAGCTTGCGGACGACGCCCTCGGGGAGGCCGAGGTCGGCGAAGGTCACCTCGGGGGCGGCGGGAGCCGCGGAGGCCTCGGCCCCGGCGGTCGTGTCGTCGATGGCGTCGGTCTCGACCGCCTCGAGGACGGCCTCGACGAGCTCTGCGTTCTCGACGATCTCGACGATCTCGTCGTTCTCGGGCAGGACGGCACGATCAGAACTGGAAATGGACATGCGAAATGCGAAACCTTCCGGAGTCTCGGCACGCGCCCAAACTCCGTGAATTCGCAATTCGACCGCCTCAATGCGGTCAGCCACGGCTAGGGAGAGTACGCGCCACGCGGCGCGCTTCTGTGTCGGCGCCGGGCAATGGGATCAAACGATCTACCACCATACGCACCCCAACCCACCGAAGGCAAACCGCCTCACTGCGGCGCTCGTCACACTCACCCGTGACACCCATCCCTGACACTCACCCGTGCGCACCCCTGCTGCTGATCGCGCGCTGATCACGTGCTGATCACGCCGGGCTCATCTGCGGCGACGCCTCCGGCTCCGCCCACATCTCCTCCCCGTCGTCCTCGGCCTCCCGCATCGCACCCATCTGCGTGTCGGCCGCCGGCGACGCGGACGGCGGGTCGGTCGGCTCCTCGGAGGGGTCCGGGTCGGGACTCGGCGGCGTCGGATCCGCAGGCGGCGTCGACTCGCCCGGCGGCGTGGGGTCCACGGGCGGCGTCGGCTCGCCCGGAGGTGGGGTGGGCTGCTGCGGCTCGGCCGGCGGCCGGCCCGCGCCGCCCTTCGGAGGGCGGCCGGACGGTGCCTCGGGCGTGCCCGGGCTCACCTCCGCGCCCTTGATTTCGCCCTCGGCCCCGGCCGAGCCGGAGGGCGAGGCCCCACCCATGCCCGCACGGCCGTGCCCACCGGCACCGCCGGGTGCCGCGCCCCCGCCGTCCGGCTCCGCCGCGGCGCCCCGGGGGTGCGGGGACTTCGAGGGCGCCGACCTGCCGCCGTCGTCGCTCACACTCATGCAGCCTGCGGAGGCCGCGGCCACCAGGGCGGTGGCGATCCATACGGCACAACGGCCGGGGGCGGTCAACTGGCGCACGGGTGGGACCTCCGGGGCACGGGACGCGGGTTTCCCTGCCCAACTCCCTTAGCCCCACGAGGGACACGCCCGCCACAGGACACGCCCACCACAGGGCCGTTACTGTCCCAAACCTCCCGCCATATCCGCCCCCAGCACCACCGCGCCCAGTCCCACCAGAAGAGACGCGGCCACATTCGCCGCCGCCAGGAACGTCCGGCCGCCCTCGGCCAGCCGGAGCGTCTCGTACGAGAAGGTCGAGTACGTGGTCAGGGCCCCGCACAGACCGGTGCCGAGCAGTGCGTACGTTCCCGACGCGACCGAAGCGCCGGCCAGCACCCCCAGCACCAAGCTCCCCGACGCGTTCACCACGAGCGTCCCCCACGGGAACACCGAGTCGTGCCGCGACTGGACCTCACGGTCCATCAGATACCGCAGCGGGGCACCCACCGCCGCACCCGCGATCACCAGGACCCAGTTCACGGACCCACCATCCGGCGCGTCACCACGCGGCGCGTCACCGAGGCCCCCAGCCACACCGCGCCCAGCGCCCCCACGAGCGTCGCGGCGGCGTACGCCAGGGCGGTGCCCGCCTGCTGACGCTCCAGCAGCTCGGCGAAGTCGAGGGCGTAGGTCGAGAAGGTGGTGAAGCCGCCCAGCACCCCGACCCCGAGGAACGGCCGTGCGAGCGGACGCGTGACCACACCACGCTCGCTCACCAGCACCATCAGTACGCCGATGAGCCCGGACCCCACGACGTTGACGACGAACGTCGCCCAGTGCGACGGCCAGGCCAGCGACACCCCGTACCGAGCGGACGCCCCGATCGCCCCGCCCACCGAAATCGCGGCGAGAACCTTCCACTTCCCGGCCCCCGCGGTCTCCGCGCGCTGGGCGGGCACATGAAGGTCGGCATCCGGATCGATCGGCTCCGAGCGCAGGCCGCGAGAGGAGGGAGGACGGGGGTGCCCGCTCATCCGTAACCCAGGGCGTGCAGCCGCTCGTCGTCGATCCCGAAGTGATGGGCGATCTCGTGCACCACGGTGATCTCGGTCTCCTCGACCACGTCCTCGCGGGTCTCGCAGATCCTGAGCGTCGGACCCCGGTAGATCGTGATCCTGTCGGGCAGCACGCCCGCGTACCACTCACCGCGGTCGGTCAGCGGAGTCCCCTCGTAGAGCCCGAGCAGCTCGGGATCGTCGGCGGGCGGTTCGTCCTCGACGAACACCGCGACGTTGTCCATCAGCCGCGTCAGCTCCGGCGGGATCCTGTCCAGCGCCTCGGCGACCAGTTCCTCGAACTCCTCGCGCGTCATCTCCAGCACCTGGCCATTGTCACGCACATGCGCCCCCGGGCGCGGGCATGGCCGAGCCCGTACGAGGGCAGCGGGCATGGCCGAGCCCGTACATGGGCATACGGGATCAATGGTCCGCGCTCGTGAACGGCTCCGTGCCACCCTGACCGGTCTCCCGCGCCGCTACCGCTCGCACCGCACAAACCCCACCAGCACCCTCGTCCACACGCCGCACCCCTTCACCCGTGCGCTCGGGCTGGTCGCGGTCGTGCTGCTGGGGGCCTGGCTGGGTCTGCTGATCGTCGGCAGTGTCCGTACGCCGGTGGGGCCGATGGACACGAGCATGACGCTGCGCCCGTCGCTGTCCGGCGGCACGAAGATCAATGTCTCCCCGCTCGGCGCCCTCGAGCTGGACTCCCACGTCGCCCCCATCCGCCTCGACGTGGACGTCGACCGGCTCGACCCGGTCCGCTCGCAGGCCCTCGTCGAGCACCCCGAGCGCCTCGCCGGCCTGCAGGAGGAGGTCGCCCAGGACGTCACGGACGGCACCCGCGACCTGGCCGTTCGCTCCTGTGTCGCCGTCGTCTCCGGGGCCACCGCCCTCGGCCTCGCGGTCTACCGCCGCCCGCGCCGCGCCCTCGCCGCCGGCGGCCTCGCGCTCGCGCTCCTGGCGGCCTCCGGCATCAGCGCGTACGCCACCTGGAATCCGAAGTCCGTCCTCGAACCGAAATTCTCCGGCCTCCTCAGCAGCGCCCCGTCGGTCGTCGGCAACGCCCGCTCGATCGTCACCGAATTCGACGTCTACCAGAAGGAATTGGCGCGCCTGGTCACCAACGTCACCAAGCTGTACGAAGCGACCTCCACGCTCCCCGTCTACCAGCCGGACCCCGGCACCATGCGCGTCCTGCACGTCTCCGACATCCATCTCAACCCGGCCGCATGGCACATCATCGGCTCGCTGGTGGAGCAGTACGAGATCGACCTCATCATCGACTCGGGCGACACGATGGACCACGGCACCGCTGCCGAGAACGCCTTCCTCGACCCGATCCCGGACCTCGGCGCGCCCTACATCTGGGTCCGCGGCAACCACGACTCGATCGTCACCCAGCGCTATCTCCAGCGTCTCAAGCACGTCCACGTCCTCGACGAGGGCCGGGCGGTCACGGTCGCAGGCCTGCGCGTGGCCGGGACCGGTGATCCCCAGTTCACCCCGGACCGCTCCACGGTGGCCGCGGGCGACCCCGCCGAACGCATGGCCGGCATCCGCCTCGCCTCAGCCCTTCGCGACCAGCGCCGCGCCGGCAGCCCCGTCGACATCGCGGTCGCCCACAACCCCGTCGCCGCCCGCGAGACCGACGGCGAGGTCCCGCTCGCCCTCGCGGGCCACGTCCACCACCGCGAGACCGAGCTGCTCCCGCTCGGCACCCGCCTCAAGATCGAGGGCTCCACGGGCGGCGGCGGCCTGCGCGCGGTCCAGAACGAGGAGCCGGAGAAGGTCCGCGCCTCCGTCCTCTACCTCGACCGGACCTCCCGCACCCTGCAGGCCTGGGACGAGATCACCCTGGGCGGCCTGGGCCTCACGACAGCCGAGGTCAGCCGCCATCTGGCCACGGAACCGGCCCCGGGGGCCCCGCCGTCCCCACCCCCTTCGACCGCGTCTCCGCAAGGCTCTTAGAAACCGTTTTGGCGATAGCTCCCTGCATCCCATATGCTTCTCACGTCCCCGACGCGCTGCGAAGCGCCCAGGTGGGCCCTTAGCCCTCATCGTCTAGTGGCCCAGGACGCCGCCCTTTCAAGGCGGTAGCACGGGTTCGAATCCCGTTGGGGGCACGCATCACCCTGTGCGAGACTGGTGCTCGCACAAAGCTTGGTCCTGTGGAGCAGTTTGGAGTGCTCGCCACCCTGTCAAGGTGGAGGCCGCGGGTTCAAATCCCGTCAGGACCGCTGCGATCTCTCGCAGATCGCGTGGCTGGGTAGCTCAGTTGGTACGAGCGTCCGCCTGAAAAGCGGAAGGTCGCCGGTTCGACCCCGGCCCCAGCCACCGCCCCGAAGGCCCCGATCCTCTGGATCGGGGCCTTCGTCGTGTTCCGGTGAGTGCTTCCGGGGCAGGGGGCGACGCGGTATTCGCTCAGCCTGCCCTGGCCAGGGCCCCGTCCACCCGGACGGGGCCCTGCTTCGTACAGCGCGTCGTCACACCCGTTCTCGCCGCCGCCGGCCCCGCACCGCAAGGACGGTCGCCGTGATCGCCACCACCAGGGTCAGCACGGCCCAGTCCGGGATCGCGCGGCCCGCGGCGGACGCCCACTGCTCCACGGCGAAGGAGTCGTCGACCGACAGGATGCCGGGCAGGGCCGTCGTCCCGTCGAAGGCGAGGAAGAGCGCTCCCAGAGCGATGAAGAACAGGCCGGACAGGACGGACGTCGTGTGCAGTTCGAAGCGCCCCGCGATGCGGAGGGTGCGGCCGCGCAGCCACTTGCGCGTGCCCAGTTCGTAGCGCTCCCAGAGCAGGGCGAGGACGAAGAGCGGCACGGCCATGCCGAGGGCGTAGACGGCGAGGAGGAGACCCCCGTAGGCGGGGCTTGCGCTGAGGGCCGCCACCGTGAGGACGCTGCCGAGGATCGGGCCGGCGCAGAAGCCGGCCAGTCCGTAGACCATGCCGAGCGCGTACACGGAGACCGCGGTCGAGGGGCGGATGCGGCCGCTGAGCCGGGCGAGGCGGCGGGAGGCGAAGCCCAGGCCCACGATCTGGGCGACGCCGAGCGCGATGATCAGCCAGCCGCCGGCGGTGACCAGCAGATCGCGGTGGCCGTAGAAGAGCCGCCCGGCGAAGGAACCGGCCGCCCCCAGCGGGACCAGGGTCGTCGCCAGGCCCGCGTAGAAGATGCCGGTACGGGCCACGAGCCTGGTCGCGGTGTCGATGGAGTACGCGAAGAACGCCGGGAGGAGGAGGGCGCTGCACGGACTGAGCAGGGCGAGCAGACCGCCCAGGAAGGCGGCGAGGTATCCGATGTCGGTCACTCGGCTCCGGCCTTCCCGGCGTCCGGGCCAACGGTCTTCCCGGCGTCCGGCCGGCGGGTCTGCCCGGCGTCGTTGCCGGCGCCCTTCCCGGCGTCGTTGCCGACATCCTTCCCCGTGTCCCTCTCCGCCTCCGCGCCCGCGGGCGCACTCGCCTGCGGGCCCGTGGCCGTCCCGGCAGCCTTCAGCGCCGCCTCGATCGCGTCGGTGAAGGTCTCCGGCGGCTGGGCGCCCGCGATCGGGCGGCCGTTGATCAGGAACGAGGGCGTGGACGTCGCGCCCAGTCCGTACCCCTCCTCCTGGTCCTTCGCCACCGCCTGCCGCGCCGCCTCGCTGTCCGCGTCGCGCGTGAAGCGGGCCAGGTCCCGCACGCCGGCCTGCTGGGCGAGCTCCTTCAACCGCTGCTCGCCGAAGCCCTTCTCCTTCGCGCCCTCGGCGTACGCGGACTCGTGGAACTGCCAGAAGCGGCCCTGCTGCCCGGCGGCCCACGCGGCGCGCGCCGCGGCCTCCGACTCCTCGCCGAAGATCGGGAAGTTGCGCCATTCGATGCGCAGGGTGCCCTTGTCGACGTACTGCTTCACCAGCGCCGGCTCGGTGTCGCGGGCGAACTTCCCGCAGTAGCCGCACTTGAAGTCGGCGTACTCGACCAGCACGACGGGCGCGTCGGCGCGGCCCATCGCGAGGGGGTCCCTGGCGTCGCGCCGGGCGAGCTTCTCCAGCTCGGGGTAGACCCCCTCCGGGCCGGCGGACGCCTCCGCGACCGTGCCGCCGCTCCTGGACTCGTCCGGCCTGGTGGCGGTGTACGAGACGAAGCCGAGCACGACCGCGGCGGCGACGACTCCGGCGCCGATCGCGACCGGCTTCAACGGCTTACGGGACCCGGTAGCGATGCCGGTACGGGTTCGGGTGTGGGTTCGGGTGTGGGTACGGCTACGGGAAGTGGGCATGGCTGTGTGGTTTCTCTCCGGGACGCGAACGGGTGGGCGGGGCATGGTTGTGCGCCGCCTACACGCGCAGGACGGAGAGATCTATCGGGCTCGGCGCGGCGACGGGCGGTGGCCCGCGCTCCGGTGCGACGGCGAGCACGGCCTCGTCGACGGCCCAGCAGCCGGTCGCGCCGTGGGCGGCGGTCTGCAGAGCAGGCAGCAGCTCGTACGAGGAAGACCCCCGCGGTGGCGTGGCGGGGCTCAGCCCGCCGTCGTCCCGGGAGCCTTCGCCGCAGCCGGGCGCCTGCCCGTCGTCACCGGCCGGGACCGCCACCACCACCACGGACGTGCGGGCAGCGGACGCGGATGTGGGGGCGTCGGCCACGGACGTACGGGCATCGGCCACGGACGTACGGGCCGGGACATGACCACGCGTCGCCTGGACATGACCACTCGTCGCCCCCGCCCCCAGAAGCACCCCGCACAGCACCACCGACAGCGCTGCGACGACCGCGAAAGCGCGGCGCCACGGGCTGCCTGCACTGGGCATGAGCGGTGATCCTCCTGGTCGTCGACGCGCTCGCCATCGTACGGGCCACCCGCTCGTCGTCCCCGAGGCCACCGCCACGGAGCGACCCGCTCCGTAAATGGGTTCGCCACTCCGCTCGCGCGGGTGCGATCCTGGGTTCCGTATGTCTACTTCCTTCGCCGATCTCCAGAAGCAGCTGGCCGAGATCTCGCTGCGCGACGCGCACCGGCTCGGGCGGCGCCTCGAAGGCACCCGCCGTATCCGTAAGCCCGAGGCCCGGCAGGCCGTGCTGGACGAGATCGCTGCCGAGGCCACGAAGGCCGCAGCCCGAATCGCCGAGCGCGCGGCACTGGTGCCCGAGGTCACCTACCCCGAGCAGCTCCCGGTCAGTCAGAAGAAGAACGACATCCTGGAGGCGATACGGGACCACCAGGTCGTGATCGTCGCGGGCGAGACCGGCTCCGGCAAGACGACGCAGATCCCCAAGATCTGCCTGGAGCTCGGCCGGGGCGTGCGCGGCATGATCGGGCACACCCAGCCGCGCAGGATCGCCGCGCGCACGGTCGCCGAGCGGGTCGCCGAGGAGCTGCGCACCCCGCTCGGCGAGGCGGTCGGCTGGAAGGTCCGCTTCACCGACCAGGTGAACCAGGACGAGACCTTCGTCAAGCTCATGACGGACGGCATCCTGCTCGCGGAGATCCAGACGGACCGCGAGCTGCGCGCGTACGACACGATCATCATCGACGAGGCCCACGAGCGGTCCCTCAACATCGACTTCCTGCTCGGCTATCTGGCCCAGCTGCTCCCGAAGCGGCCCGACCTCAAGATCGTCATCACCTCCGCGACGATCGATCCGGAGCGATTCTCCCGCCACTTCGACGACGCGCCGATCGTCGAGGTCAGCGGGCGTACGTATCCCGTCGAGGTCCGCTACCGGCCCCTCCTGGAGGAGGACGGCGACGAGTCCGACCGCGACCAGATCACCGCGATCTGCGACGCCGTCGACGAGCTCCGGTCCGAGGGCCCCGGCGACGTCTTGGTCTTCCTCTCCGGCGAGCGCGAGATCCGCGACACCGCGGACGCGCTCAACAAGAAGAACCTCCGCAGCACCGAGGTCCTCCCCCTCTACGCCCGGCTCTCGCACGCCGAGCAGCACCGCGTGTTCCAGCCGCACACCGGCCGCCGTATCGTCCTCGCGACGAACGTCGCCGAGACGTCCCTGACCGTCCCCGGCATCAAGTACGTCATCGACCCCGGCACCGCCCGTATCTCCCGCTACAGCCACCGCACCAAGGTGCAGCGGCTGCCCATCGAGGCCATCAGCCAGGCCAGCGCCAACCAGCGCAAGGGCCGCTGCGGCCGTACGTCCGACGGCATCTGCATCCGGCTCTACTCCGAGGACGACTTCCTGTCCCGCCCGGAGTTCACGGACGCGGAGATCCTCCGTACGAACCTGGCGTCCGTCATCCTCCAGATGACCGCCGCCGGCCTCGGCGACATCGAGAAGTTCCCCTTCATCGACCCGCCGGACCACCGCAACATCCGCGACGGTGTGCAGCTCCTGCAGGAGCTGCACGCGCTGGACCCCGCACAGAAGGATCCGAAGAAGCGGCTCACGCAGATGGGCCGCAAGCTCGCGCAGCTGCCCGTCGACCCGCGTCTGGCCCGGATGGTCATCGAGGCCGACAAGAACGGCTGTGTCCGCGAGGTCATGGTCATCGCGGCCGCGCTCTCCATCCAGGACCCGCGCGAGCGGCCCGCCGACAAGCAGGCGCAGGCCGACCAGCAGCACGCCCGGTTCAAGGACGAGACGAGCGACTTCCTCGCCTTCCTCAACCTCTGGCGGTACGTCCGCGAGCAGCAGAAGGAGCGCGGCTCCTCCAGCTTCCGCCGGATGTGCAAGCAGGAGTATCTGAACTTCCTGCGGATCCGCGAGTGGCAGGACATCTACTCGCAGCTGCGTACGGTCGCCAAGCAGATGGGGCTCCATCTGGAGGAGCCTTCGGCGGGTGCTGCCGCGCCCGAGCAGTCCGTCCACGTCTCGCTTCTCGCCGGCCTCCTCTCCCACATCGGGATGAAGGACATCAAGGACGCCGGGGGGGAGGGCGGAAGAAACACGGCGAAGAACGAGTACCTGGGCGCCCGCAGCGCCAAGTTCGCCGTCTTCCCCGGATCCGCCCTCTTCAAGAAGCCCCCGCGCTTCATCATGTCCGCCGAGCTGGTGGAGACGTCCCGCCTCTGGGCCCGGGTCAACGCGAAGATCGAGCCCGAGTGGATCGAGCCGCTCGCCCAGCATCTGGTCAAGCGGACCTACAGCGAGCCGCACTGGGAGAAGGACCAGGCGGCGGTGATGGCGTACGAGAAGGTCACGCTGTACGGCGTCCCGATCATCGCCCAGCGCAAGGTGAACTACGGACGGATCGACCCGGAGGCGAGCCGCGAGCTGTTCATCCGCAACGCGCTGGTCGAGGGCGACTGGCGTACGCACCACAAGTTCTTCGCCGACAACCGCAGACTCCTCACCGAGGTCGAGGAGTTGGAGCACCGCGCCCGGCGCCGCGACATCCTCGTGGACGACGAGACGCTGTTCGACTTCTACGACCAGCGGGTGCCGGAGCACGTCGTGTCCGGCGCGCACTTCGACTCCTGGTGGAAGCACAAGCGCCGCGAGCAGCCCGAGCTCCTCGACTTCGAGCGCGAGATGCTCATCAACGAGAAGGCCGGGGCGGTCACGAAGGACGACTACCCGGACTCGTGGCGGCAGGGGCGGCTCACCTTCCGCGTCACGTACCAGTTCGAGCCGGGCGCGGACGCCGACGGCGTCACCGTCCACATCCCGCTCCAGGTGCTCAACCAGGTCACGGACGAGGGCTTCGACTGGCAGATCCCCGGTCTGCGCGAAGAGGTCGTCACGGAGCTGATCCGTTCCCTGCCCAAGCCGATCCGCCGCCATTACGTGCCCGCGCCGAACTACGCGAAGGCCTTCCTGGAGCGTGCCGTGCCGCTGCAGGAGCCGCTCCCGGTCACGCTGGCGCGTGAGCTGCAGCGCATGGTCGGTGTGCCGGTCACGGGCGACGACTTCGATCTCGCGAGGGTCCCGGACCATCTGAAGATCACGTTCCGGATCGTTGACGAGCGGCGCCGCAAGCTCGCCGAGGACAAGGATCTGGAGACCCTCAGGCTCGCCCTGAAGCCCAAGGCCCGCCAGGCCCTCTCCAAGGCCGCCGCGGCCACCGCCGAGCGCGCGGGCGGCGACGCGATCGAGCGGACGGGCCTGAAGGACTGGACGATCGGCACGCTCTCCCGCGTCTTCGAGACCCGCAGGGCCGGACAGCCGGTCAAGGCCTTCCCGGCCCTCGTGGACGCCGGCGAGACCATCTCCGTGCGTCTCTTCGACACCGAGGCCGAGCAGGCCCTGGCGATGTGGCAGGGCACCCGTCGGCTGATCATGCTGAACATCCCGGTGAACCCGGCGAAGTTCGCCTCCGAGCGGCTGACGAACCAGCAGAAGCTCGCTCTCTCCCGCAATCCCCACGGCTCGGTCCAGGCACTCTTCGACGACTGCGCGACGGCCGCGGCGGACAAGCTGATCGCCGACCACGGCGGTCCCGCCTGGGATGAGGAATCGTTCCGGAAGCTGTACGACAAGGTCCGCGCGGACCTTGTGGACGCGACCGTGCGGACGGTGGACCAGGTCCAGCAGATCCTGGCCGCCTGGCAGGCCTGTGAGCGCCGTCTGAAGGCCACGAACAGCCTGGCCCTGGTCAACAACGTCCAGGACGTGAGGGAGCAGCTCGCGGCCCTCGTGCCGGCCGGCTTCGTGACGAAGACGGGCCTGCGGCGGCTGCCCGACCTGATGCGCTATCTGGTCGCGGTGGACCGCCGGCTCCAGCAGATGCCGACGGGCGTCCAGCGCGACACGACGCGCATGGAGAAGGTCCACGAGATGCAGGACGAGTACGCCTGGCTGCTGGAGCAGATGCCCAAGGGGCGGCCGGTGCCGCAGGAGGTGCTGGACATCCGCTGGATGATCGAGGAGCTGCGCGTCAGCTACTTCGCCCACGCCCTGGGTACGTCGCAGCCCGTCTCCGACAAGCGCATCATCAAGGCGATCGACGCGGCGGCGCCGTGACGCGGCCGTTGCCTTGAGTGAGTTCGACCGGACCCGCTGACCTGCTGTACAGTCTCTCTCGCAGCCAAGGAAGTACTGAGCTGCGAAACCTGGTCCTGTGGAGCAGTTTGGAGTGCTCGCCACCCTGTCAAGGTGGAGGCCGCGGGTTCAAATCCCGTCAGGACCGCAGTGAATGGAAGGCCCGCACCGGATGGTGCGGGCCTTCTGACGTATTGACTGGAGTCATGTGCCGCCGGTACCCAGTCATGACAGGGGTTACGGGGCCCCCGACCGCGGAGGTGGCGCATGGCGGCATCCACAGCGAGGCATGAGACCCGGGCGCTGCTGCGCGCCCATCTGGCGGCCGTCTCCGGCTATCGGCACCTCACCCGGCAGTGTCCGGTGTGCCATCGACTGCTGCGCCTCGCGATGGACCCCTCCGAGGCCGCCCCCTGCGAGATGCTCCTGCCCGAGGCCGCCCGGCCGGCGACCGCCCTGCCGGAGACCGCCCTCACCGAGACCGTCCGGCCGGAGACCGCCCCCGCGGAGCCTGAGCAGCGGACGGTCACCAAGGACGAAGGTCCCGACCATCCCTGACCTTTGCCGCACCGTCGGCCCTTTCTCAGTGGCAGGCTCGAATTGGCAAGACCGCAGTCGTGTGACGGGAGTCACCGGACGAGTTTCGGAAACGGGTGAACTTACACCCTCCCTACAACCAAACAATTTAATGCGTGCAATTGCACTCCCCTCACACCCTTCCCGCACCCCCCTCTGAGCAGCCCCGAAGGGTCCGCCGGCCCCAGTTCCCAGGGCATAAAAAGATCGCGCTGGACCCGGCGGAGTCCAGCGCGATCGACGACGAATCCTGTTGGGGCAGGCGCCCGCCGTGTCGAGCTCTCTGTTGGGCTGCCGGATTGGGGGTCCGGCGATGCCCTTAATCGGGGGTGTCAGGCCTCGCTGCGCTGCTGCGGAATACCCGCAAGCAGTGCGCGGACCTCTGCCTCGCGGTACCGGCGGTGTCCACCGAGCGTGCGGATGGACGTGAGCTTGCCTGCCTTGGCCCAACGGGTGACCGTCTTCGGGTCCACGCGGAACATCGTGGCAACCTCAGCCGGGGTCAGCAGCGGCTCGGCATCAGGGGTGCGAGCGGTCATGAGCGGCCTCCTCGGGAGAACCGAACCTTCTCGGTTCTTTCCTCTAAATTCTGCACCTTGACCCACGTTGCCCGAAATGGCGGACGCGGGCCGAGTCGGTTATAGGACGAACGGCTTGTCCTCGGCACTACAACTACACCATCTGTCCAGCCACGTCGGCCAAACCGATGGAATTGCCCTCTCAGGTGTTCATCCGCGGCGGAAGCCGATGGACCATGCCATAACGGACAGTCACGTCACAGTGACGATCAGTCACAGAGCGATCAGGAGTCATCAGACCCCCCATAGAGTGCAATGCCGAGATTTCCGCCCTTAGGTAGGCGGAAGGAACCCTCCCCGGACTCCTTGTCCTATTTTGGCACGAGGGCGGGCGATGGGCGCAAGACACTGCTTAGTGCTGTCCGTCACGCTTGAGCCAAAGGCCCGGATAGGTACCTACGTCCCGGACGCGCCCTGTTCGGCCTCCGGCCACGGCGGCGTCAGTTCGCGAACTGCCGGTCCCGGACCGCGCGCCAACGCTCCATCAGCCGCCCGTACGCCTCGCCGACACCCTCGCCGTCGCCGGCCCGCAGCGCCGCGATCCCCTCGGCCACATCCGCCGCCGAGTGGTCCTCGGCGAGCTGCGCCGGAGACAGGGCGTGGACGAGACCGCCGTAGTCGAGTTCGACCAGTGAGCGCGGGTGGAATTCCTCCAGCCACCGCCCCACATCTACCAGGCCCTCCACCAGCGGGCCCTCGTCGACCGACTCCTTCAGCGTCTTCAGTGCGCGCGCCAGCCTGCGCCTGGCCTGCACCATCGGCGTCCGGTAGCGCAGCACGGGCGGCTCGCCGGGCACCTCCCCCGGGTCGTACTCGCGCTCGTCGTCCGCGAAGAGGGTGAACCAGCGCACCGGCACCTGCCACACCGCCGTCCTGATCCACGGCCGCGCGTCCGGGTTCCGGTCACGCCAGGCCTCGTAGTCCGCGGCCGCCTGCCCGCGCACCACCGGTGGCAGCACCGCGTCCAGCACCGGTGACGGGAGCAGCTCCGCGAGCTCCTCCAGGGCCAGCCAGCCCCGCAGCCGCGTGCGCCAGGGGCAGACGCAGACCACCCCGTCGACCTCCGTGACGAAGGCGTCGGCGCTCTCGTGGACCGGCACGGGCACGGGCGGCGTGGGCAGCAAGTCCACCAGCGAACGTCGGAGTTCGTCCTGGGCGGTGGGGGTGCGGTCGCGCCGGGCGTAGCGGGTCCAGTGGCTGCGCTCCGGCTCGGGGAAAGCCGCCAGTGGCTCGTACACGCGCAGGTAGGACGCGTACGGGACGAGCACAGAAGTGACGGCCGGCATGCCCCGAATCCTTCCATGCGCGTACTCCGGGAGGGGGTGATCCTGAGCACTGGCACCGATCTACCCCTGCGTAGGACTTACTCTCTTGCCCATCAGGTCCCTCCCCACCCGCAGGAGGGCCCCAAATCGCCGCTTCGTACTTGGGAGTCACCACCGTGACCGATGTGACTGACGGCGTCCTGCACACCCTGTTCCACTCGGACCAGGGCGGACATGAGCAAGTCGTGCTGTGCCAGGACCGTGCCACAGGCCTGAAGGCCGTCATCGCCATCCACTCGACCGCCCTGGGCCCGGCCCTCGGCGGCACCCGCTTCTACCCGTACGCCTCCGAGGAAGCCGCCGTCGCCGACGCGCTGAACCTCTCCCGGGGGATGTCGTACAAGAACGCCATGGCCGGCCTCGACCACGGCGGTGGCAAAGCCGTGATCATCGGAGACCCGGAGCGGATCAAGACGGAGGACCTGCTGCTGGCGTACGGCCGCTTCGTGGCCTCGCTCGGCGGCCGCTACGTCACGGCCTGCGACGTCGGCACGTATGTCGCCGACATGGACGTGGTGGCGCGCGAGTGCCGGTGGACCACCGGACGCTCTCCCGAGAACGGCGGCGCCGGCGACTCGTCGGTGCTCACCGCGTACGGCGTCTTCCAGGGCATGCGGGCCTCCGCCCAGCATGCGTGGGGCGACCCGACGCTGCGCGGCCGCAAGGTCGGTGTCGCGGGCGTCGGCAAGGTCGGGCACTACCTGGTCGAGCACCTGCTCCAGGACGGCGCCGAGGTCGTCATCACGGACGTCCGCGAGGAGTCGGTACGCCGGATCACCGATAAGTTCCCGCAGGTCACAGTGGTCGCGGACACGGATGCGCTGATCCGCACGGAAGGCCTGGACATCTACGCGCCGTGCGCGCTCGGCGGTGCGCTGAACGACGAGAGCGTGCCCGTACTGACCGCGAAGGTGGTGTGCGGCGCGGCCAACAACCAGCTCGCACACCCGGGCGTCGAGAAGGACCTCGCCGACCGCCACATCCTCTACGCGCCCGACTACGTCGTGAACGCGGGCGGGGTGATCCAGGTCGCCGACGAGCTGCACGGCTTCGACTTCGACCGGTGCAAGGCGAAGGCGTCGAAGATCTTCGACACCACGCTGGCGATATTCGCACGTGCGAACGCGGACGGCATTCCGCCGGCCGCGGCGGCGGACCGTATCGCCGAGCAGCGCATGGCGGAGGCGCGTCACCGATAGCACCTCTCGGGTGGTCCTCGCCGACCGGGGAGACAAGACTCACGCCGGTCGGCGAGCCGCCCGCCAAGAAGAGGTTAAAATCGCGGTTGACCAGCGAGGACGGGGCGCCTTGCCGGTCCTGCGAGGTGGCACGTGATGCGGGCGGCGTACCGTATGGCCGCGGAAGCAGGTACCGTTGAAGCCCTACGGACACGGTCTCTCCAAGGAGAGCCCGCTCCGAACCATGAACGCGTGTCAAGACTCTGGGGCCGTCGAGCCCCGTCACCGAGGGGGTCGAGCCATGGGGCGCGGCCGGGCCAAGGCCAAGCAGACGAAGGTCGCCCGCCAGCTGAAGTACAACAGCGGCGGGACTGACCTGTCGCGTCTGGCCAACGAGCTGGGCGCATCGACTTCGAGTCCGATTTCGAGTCAGCCGCCGAACGGCGAGCCGTTCGAGGACGACGACGAGGAAGACGACCCGTACGCCCGCTACGCGGAGATGTACAACGACGACGAGGAAGAGGACGACGAGTCCGATCCGTCGTCGCAGCGTCGCGGCGCTTGACGCCTGCACCTGCTCACTTCAGACCCGGTCCGGGGCTCAGGCCTCGGACCGGGTTCTGTGCTGTTCAGCTCGCGACCTGTCCCAGTGCCGTGGCCGGAAAGATTTGCCGGGAAGCTCGCGGCGTCCGGCGCATGGGGTCTCCCCAGCCCCGGAGGGCCGAGGGGACGCATCGCAAGGCGGAGCATCGCCCTCGTACTGGATGTACTTGGGTGGCGCGACAACGCAGCGAGGTGCCGTGCAGGGCGTCGCGAGCCGGTGGACCTTTCCGGCCACGGCACTAGCTCGCGTACGTGTTCACCAGGGCCGCGCCCGTGGTGTGCTCGCCGCGCTCGGTGATCTCGCCCGCGACCCAGGCGTCGACGCCGCGGTCCGCGAGAGTCGTCAGCGCCACGTCGACCGACTCGGACGGCACGACGGCGATCATGCCGACGCCCATGTTGAGGGTCTTCTCCAGCTCCAGCTGCTCGACCTGGCCGGCCTTCCCGACGAGATCGAAGACCGCGCCCGGGGCCCACGTGGACCGGTCGACCACCGCGTGCAGGCTGTCGGGGACGACGCGGGCCAGGTTCGCCGCGAGCCCGCCGCCGGTGACGTGGCTGAAAGCGTGCACCTCGGTGGTCCGGGTCAGCGCGAGGCAGTCAAGCGAGTAGATCTTGGTGGGCTCCAGCAGCTCCTCGCCGAGGGTGCGGCCGAACTCCGGGACGTCCCGGTCCAGCGCCCAGCCGGCCCGGTCGAAGACCACGTGGCGAACGAGCGAGTACCCGTTCGAGTGAAGGCCGGAGGACGCCATGGCGATGACCGCGTCCCCCGTACGGATACGGTCCGCGCCCAGCAGCCGGTCGGCCTCCACGACGCCCGTACCGGCGCCCGCGACATCGAAGTCGTCCGGACCCAGCAGGCCGGGGTGCTCGGCGGTCTCGCCGCCGACGAGGGCCGTGCCGGCGAGCACACAGCCCTCGGCGATGCCCTTGACGATCGCGGCGACGCGCTCCGGGTGGACCTTGCCGACGCAGATGTAGTCGGTCATGAAGAGCGGCTCGGCGCCACAGACGACGATGTCGTCCATGACCATCGCGACGAGGTCGTGGCCGATCGTGTCGTAGACGCCCATCTGGCGGGCGAGATCGACCTTCGTGCCGACGCCGTCCGTGGCGGAGGCGAGCAGCGGGCGCTCGTAGCGCTTGAGGGCGGAGGCGTCGAAGAGGCCGGCGAAGCCGCCGAGGCCGCCGAGGCCCGCGACTTCGGCGCGCTGCGTCTTCTTCACCCACTCCTTCATCAGCTCGACGGCGCGGTCGCCCGCCTCGATGTCGACGCCCGCGGCCGCGTAGGAAGCACCTGTCTCAGACATTGCCTGGGATCTTTCGGTTGGAATGACGGGGCTTGATTACGGACGACGGAGGGCGTCGGCGGCGTCGGCGCCGCCCGCCAGCTCGGTCTCCAGAAGCTGCTTGCCCAGCAGCTCGGGGTCGGGCAGCTCCATCGGGTACTCGCCGTCGAAGCAGGCGCGGCACAGGTTCGGCTTGGCGATGGTGGTCGCCTCGATCATGCCGTCGATGGAGATGTACGAGAGCGAGTCGGCGCCCAGCGAGGTGCCGATCTCATCGATGGTCATGCCGTTGGCGATGAGCTCGGCGCGGGTCGCGAAGTCGATGCCGAAGAAGCACGGCCACTTGACCGGCGGGGACGAGATCCGGATGTGGACCTCGGCGGCGCCGGCCTCGCGGAGCATCCGGACCAGCGCGCGCTGGGTGTTGCCGCGGACGATCGAGTCGTCCACGACCACCAGCCGCTTGCCCTTGATGACTTCCTTGAGCGGGTTCAGCTTGAGGCGGATGCCGAGCTGGCGGATGGTCTGCGAGGGCTGGATGAAGGTCCGGCCCACATAGGCGTTCTTGACCAGTCCCGCGCCGTACGGGATCCCGGAGGCCTCCGCGTAGCCGATGGCGGCCGGGGTGCCGGACTCCGGTGTCGCTATGACGAGGTCGGCCTCGGCGGGCGCTTCCTTCGCGAGCCTGCGGCCCATCTCCACCCGGGACAGGTAGACGTTGCGGCCGGCGATGTCGGTGTCGGGGCGGGCGAGGTAGACGTACTCGAAGACACAGCCCTTGGGCTTCGCGTCTGCGAAGCGGGAGGTCCGGAGTCCGTTCTCGTCGATCGCGATGAGCTCGCCCGGCTCGATCTCGCGGACGAAGCTCGCGCCACAGATGTCGAGGGCGGCGGTCTCGGAGGCGACCACCCAGCCACGCTCCAGCCGGCCGAGGACCAGGGGGCGGATGCCCTGCGGGTCGCGGGCGGCGTACAGCGTGTGCTCGTCCATGAAGACGAGCGAGAAGGCGCCCTTGACCTTGGGCAGGACCTTGGCGGCCGCTTCCTCGATGGTCAGCGGCTTGCCGTCGTCGTCCGTCTGCCCGGCGAGCAGGGCGGTGACGAGGTCGGTGTCGTTGGTGGCGGCGACCTGAGTGGCGCGGCCGTCCTTGCGGGGCAGGTCGGCGACCATTTCGGCGAGCTGGGCCGTGTTGACCAGGTTGCCGTTGTGGCCGAGCGCGATCGAACCGTGGGCGGTGGCCCGGAAGGTCGGCTGCGCGTTCTCCCACACGGAGGCTCCGGTGGTCGAGTAGCGGGCGTGACCGACCGCGATATGACCCTGGAGGGAACCGAGGGAGGTCTCGTCGAAGACCTGGGACACAAGGCCCATGTCCTTGAAGACGAGGATCTGGGAGCCGTTGCTGACCGCGATACCCGCGGATTCCTGGCCCCGGTGTTGGAGGGCATAGAGCCCGAAGTACGTGAGCTTTGCGACCTCTTCGCCCGGAGCCCAGACACCGAAGACGCCGCAAGCGTCCTGGGGGCCCTTTTCGCCGGGGAGCAGGTCGTGGTTGAGTCGTCCGTCACCACGTGGCACGGCTCCGAGTGTAGGCGAGATCGACCACTGGTCCGAATTGGGGACGGAGCCGGAGCCGGGGTTGACGGGGTCGGATGTTCGCACAAAAGCCGCGGAATAGAGCCTTTGGCGGGTCGTACGGGTGAGTAGCGGCCCGTGGACGCGTGCCGCACATCACTCTCCGCACCGCCGATGCGGCCGCCCCCACCCCCCGGGACGCTCGTTGACAGGTTCACGCGCCCTCGCGCGCAACGCCGCACGCAATTGACGCGTACCTGATCAGGCCGCCGTCGCCGCCAGTCCCTTGCCGCTCTCCGCGGTGAGGGACAGGCCGCGGTGCCTCAGCTCGTACGTCACCTTGCCGCGCAGGACCTCGGACACCGCCTGCTCCACCGTCATCTCGGGACCCGGGCACATCCTGCGGGTGCCGGCCAGGCGGCCGAAGGTGATCGTCTGCCCGGACACCTTCGCGTCGGCGTGGAAGGTGTTGCAGCCGAGGCTGCCGTGTACGGAACCGTCCTTGCCGAAGACCAGGTACGCCTTGTCCTCCGTGCCGGCCGGCAGCGAGGACGCGGTCTCGCCCGTGAGCAGGGACGTGACGTTCCACTTGGTGCCGACGAGCGGCGCCTCGGCCTGCGCGGTCATGGCGATGGAGTCACCCTTCGCGGTGGTCAGCGTGAGGTTCTTGTCCGACAGCTTCGCCTTGAGCTTGCCGGAGAAGGCGGCGCTCAGGGCGGACTCGAAGCCCTCGGTCTCCTTCGGGCAGCCCATCTCGGTCGTCTCGCCCGGCACGACCGTGATCGTGTCGCCCTCGATGGTGACGTCGGCGCCGAAGTGGTTGCAGCCGTAGTTGCCCGTGGCCCGCCCCTTCTGCCCGCCCTTGGTGTCGAACTCGACATGGGCACCGGCCGGGGCCGCCGTCCGCTTCCCGCCGACGGTCACGCTGTCGACGGTCCAGTGCACGCCGGTCACGCGCGACGCCGGCTGTACGGAGCCCCCCGCGCTGTCACCGGCGCCCTTTCCGGAGACCGTCTCCGTGCCACAGGCGGTGAGCGTGAGGACAGCGGTCAGGGCGGCCGCGGCGGGAACGATCAGCTGAGTACGCATGTCGGTGTGACGGGGCGGGCGGGACTCCGGTTCCCCCGGACCGCCGCCTTGCCCCGGGACGCCTGCCCCCGGGCGTCGGTCCGCCGGGCCGCCGAGCCGCCGAGCCGTCAGCCCATCAACGGCAACAGCGCCGAGATGTCGGACCGCTCACCACTCGCACTGATCTTGACTGCGTCCAGTGCCTCGCTCCACTCCGTACGCCCCGTCGCGAGACGGATCCACGTCAGCGGGTCGGTCTCGACGACATTGGGCGGCGTGCCGCGTGTGTGCCGCGGCCCTTCGACGCACTGGACCACGGCGTACGGCGGAATCCGCACCTCCACCGATCTGCCCGGCGCCTTCACGGCGAGTGTGTCCGCGAGCAGGCGCACACAGGCGGCGAGTGCCTGCCGCTCGTACGGGACGTCGAGGCCGGCCGCGGCGTTCAGGTCGTCGGTGTGGACGACGAGTTCGACGGTGCGCGTGACCAGGTAGTCGCCGAGGCGCATCGCGCCCGTACGGGTCTGGATCAGCCGGTCGTCGGATGCCCGCGACAGCGCGTCGGTGACGGCCGCGGCCGTCCGCTCGTACAGTGCGTCGAGGTCCTCGGCCCCGTCGGCGATCGCGCGGGTGTCGTCGTCGATCGAGCCGGCTCGTTCGGCCGTCGTGAACGGCCAGTCCATCAGCGCGACTTCCAGCGTGGCCGGTTCCGGCTGTTCCAGGCCCCGGACGACGGCGTGCACGGCCAAGGTGAAGTGTGCGGCCAGCTCGCGGACGGTCCACGGACCCAGCCGGGTCGGCAGGGCGAGCTGCTCGGGAGTCAACGTCCCCACTGCCTCCCGTACATGCCCGAACTGCGCGAGCACGGCGGCCCGGATCTTGGCGGAGTCATAGCTGCGGGTGCGCTTCTTGGCCGGGGGCATGAGCCGAGGTTAATCGCTTCCACGTGGCAGGGGTCCGGGACCCGGCGGAAGATGAGAAGCAGCGCGAACAGCGGAAACACAGGCACGAGAGGTGTGAATCAGCCATGACAGAACACCCCGACAGCGCCCTGGTCCGCCGGGGGTACGAGGCGTTCAACAAGGGCGACATGGACACCCTGGGCTCCCTGATGACGTCGGACTGCATCCATCACATGCCCGGGAGCAGCCAGATCTCCGGGCACCACAAGGGTCGGGACAACGTCCTGGCCCTGTACGGCCGGCTCAGCGAGCTCTCCGGCGGCAGCCTGCGCGTCGAGCTCGACGGTGTCTTCCCGGACGGGCGCGGGCATGCCATGTCCGTCCACAAGATCTTCGCAGAGCGTGGGGACCGCGGGATCGAGCTCCGGGGCGGCCTGTGGTTCACCATCGTCGGAGGCAAGATGTCCGACATCGACGAGTGCGTTCAGGACATCGACGAGCTGGACGCCTTCTGGGGCATGCCGGAGTAGGCGAGCGGGACGACAAAGCCCCCGTCCGGGCGGCGGACCGTCCGGACGGGGGCTGCTGTCCTGCGTCGTGTCTTCAAGGTCCCGTCTGCACGTGCGGGCGGACGGGACGTCGAAGACGCTCCCTGGGCGGCTCAGACGAGCAGAGCCGGAATGGTCTCCTCATGCGCGGTACGCAGCTCGCTCAGCTCGATGCCGAACTCGCCCTGCACCTCCACCGCGTCCCCGTCGACCACACCGATCCTCGTGGCGGGCAGACCCCGCGCACCGCACATGTCGGTGAAACGGAGCTCCTCGCTGCGCGGGACGGCGACGACCGCACGGCCCGCCGACTCGCTGAACAGGAAGGTGAACGCGTCGAGACCGTCCGGGACGACCAGCCGCGCGCCCCTGCCGCCGCGCAGGCACGACTCGGTGACCGCCTGGATCAGACCGCCGTCCGACAGGTCGTGCGCCGCGTCGATCATGCCGTCGCGGGAAGCCGAGATCAGGATCTCGGCGAGCAGCTTCTCCCGGTCCAGGTCGACCTTCGGCGGCAGACCGCCGAGGTGGTCGTGAACCACCTGGGACCACGCTGAGCCGCCGAACTCCTCGCGCGTCTCGCCCAGCAGATAGAGGAGCTGGCCCTCTTCCTTGAAGGCGATCGGCGTACGGCGCGTGACGTCGTCGATCACACCGAGCACCGCCACGACCGGGGTCGGATGGATCGCCGTCTCACCCGTCTGGTTGTAGAGCGAGACATTGCCGCCGGTCACCGGCGTGCCGAGCTGCAGGCAGCCGTCCGCGAGACCGCGGGTGGCCTCGGCGAACTGCCACATGACGGCCGGGTCCTCGGGCGAGCCGAAGTTCAGGCAGTCCGAGATCGCGAGCGGCTTCGCTCCCGAGGCGGCGACATTGCGGTACGCCTCCGCCAGCGCGAGCTGCGCACCCGTGTACGGGTCGAGCTTCGCGTACCGGCCGTTGCCGTCCGTCGCGACCGCGACACCGAGGTTGGTCTCGGGGTCGATCCGGACCATGCCCGAGTCCTCGGGCTGGGCGAGGACGGTGTTGCCCTGCACGAAACGGTCGTACTGGTCCGTGATCCACGCCTTCGAGGCCTGGTTCGGCGAAGCGACCAGCTTCAGGACCTGCTCACGCAGTTCCCCGGAGGTCGCCGGGCGGGGCAGCGCACCCGCGTCGTCGGCCTGCAGCGCGTCCTGCCACTCGGGGCGCGCGTACGGACGCTGGTACACCGGGCCCTCGTGCGCGACGGTCCGCGGCGGTACGTCCACGATCTGCTCGCCGTGCCAGAAGATCTCCAGGCGCTCGCCGTCCGTCACCTCACCGATGACGGTGGCGATGACGTCCCACTTCTCGCAGATCTCCATGAAGCGGTCGACGTACTGCGGCTCGACGATCGCGCACATGCGCTCCTGCGACTCGCTCATGAGGATCTCCTCGGGCGAGAGGGTCGCGTCGCGCAGCGGCACGGTGTCGAGCTCGACCCGCATACCGCCGGAGCCGGCGCTCGCCAGCTCACTCGTGGCGCAGGAGAGTCCGGCGCCGCCGAGGTCCTGGATGCCGGCGACCAGCTTCTCCTTGAAGATCTCCAGGGTGCACTCGATGAGGAGCTTCTCCTGGAAGGGGTCGCCGACCTGGACGGCGGGGCGCTTGGCCGGGCCGGTCGACTCGAAGGTCTCCGAGGCGAGCACCGAGACACCGCCGATGCCGTCGCCGCCGGTGCGGGCGCCGTACAGGATCACCTTGTTACCGGCGCCGGACGCCTTCGCAAGGTGGATGTCCTCGTGCTTCATGACGCCCACGCACAGAGCGTTGACCAGCGGGTTGCCCTGGTAGCAGGAGTCGAAGACGACCTCGCCGCCGATGTTCGGCAGGCCCAGGCAGTTGCCGTAGCCACCGATGCCCGCGACGACACCCGGCAGGACACGCTTGGTGTCGGGGTGGTCGGCGGCGCCGAAGCGCAGCGGGTCCATGACGGCGACCGGACGGGCGCCCATCGCCAGGATGTCGCGGACGATGCCGCCGACACCGGTGGCCGCGCCCTGGTAGGGCTCGATGTAGCTGGGGTGATTGTGCGACTCGACCTTGAAGGTGACCGCGTACCCCTGACCGACGTCCACGACGCCCGCGTTCTCGCCGATGCCGACGAGCAGGGCGTCGTTCTCGGGAGCCTTCTCGCCGAACTGCCTCAGATGGACCTTGCTGCTCTTGTACGAGCAGTGCTCGGACCACATGACGGAGTACATGGCGAGCTCGGCGCCGGTCGGGCGGCGGTCGAGGATCTCGCGGATGCGCTCGTACTCGTCCTGCTTGAGTCCGAGCTCCTTCCAGGGCTGCTCGACGTCAGGGGTGTCGCTCGCGTGCTTGACGGTGTCGAGAGTCATGAGGCTGCGCACCCTTCAATCGCTTCTCCGCCCGCGCGGCGCAGAGGCGCGGCTTTCGTCTTCGTGTGCGGCCCGGCGGCCGCGCGTGCGTCGCTCATGGGCTGACCAGCTTCTTCAGGATCGAGGTGAAGAATCCGAGGCCGTCGGTGCGGCCGGTCCCGATGAGCGGCTCCACGGCGTGCTCGGGGTGCGGCATCAGGCCGACGACATTGCCGGCGGCGTTGGTGATGCCCGCGATGTCGCGCAGTGAGCCGTTCGGGTTCATGCCGACGTAGCGGAACGCGACCCGGCCCTCGGCCTCCAGCTCGTCGAGGACGCGCTCGTCGGCGACGTAACGTCCGTCGATGTTCTTGAGCGGGACGGAGATCTCCTGGCCCGCTTCGTAGTCGGCCGTCCAGGCGGTGTCCGCGTTCTCCACGCGGAGCGTCTGGTCGCGGCAGATGAAGTGCAGATGGTTGTTCCTGAGCATCGCACCGGGCAGCAGGTGCGTCTCGGTGAGCACCTGGAAGCCGTTGCAGATGCCGAGAACCGGCATTCCGGCCTTCGCCTGGTCGATGATCGTCTCCATCACCGGCGAGAAGCGGGAGATCGCTCCGGCCCGCAGATAGTCGCCGTAGGAGAAGCCGCCCGGCAGGACCACCGCGTCGACCTGCTTGAGGTCCTTGTCCCGGTGCCACAGCGAGACCGGCTCGGCGCCCGCGATACGGACGGCGCGCAGTGTGTCCCGGTCGTCGAGCGTCCCGGGGAAAGTGACGACTCCGATACGAGAGGTCACGACTCCACCTTTACGACGAAGTCCTCGATGACGGTGTTGGCGAGGAACGTTTCGGCCATCTCGTGGATGCGGGCGAGGGCGGCGTCGTCGACCGGCCCCTCCACCTCGAGTTCGAAGCGCTTTCCCTGACGTACGTCCGCGATCCCCTCGAAGCCCAGGCGGGGCAGTGCGCGCTGCACCGCCTGCCCCTGCGGGTCGAGGATCTCCGGCTTGAGCATGACGTCGACTACGACGCGTGCCACTGGCACTCCCGGTGGTGTGGTGCTGAAGGCGGTTCCCTCAGCGTACCCGCCCGAAAATTCTACGCGCATAGATATCCGGAGAACCCCATGTGAAAATCCAGAGAAAAACTCCTCCGCCCCATTGCGGAGGACACGCGGATGCAATTGGCTGGGCTTCACAATGCGACGCCGACCGCTGTACAAAGGAATACAGCGGAAAGCAGCATTGCCCCGCAGCAGCCGGAATACCGGTATCGCCGCATGTCAGCACTGACCTGTACTGACTTGGCACGGCGAACCGCAGGAAAGGACCGATATCCGTGGCGCAGCGCGTAGTGGTCACACTCTTCGACGACATCGACGGCGGCGAAGCGGCGGAAACGGTTTCGTTCAGCCTGGACGGGAAGTCGTACGAGATCGACCTCAATCCCGCCAATGCAAAGAAACTGCGCAACGCCCTCGCCCCGTACGTGGCGGCGGGCCGTAAGCAGTCGAAGCACACGGGCAGGCCACGCAAGGAGTACCGGCACACCGCCGTCGCCCCCGACCCGGCGGCCGTCCGTGCCTGGGCGCAGTCCAACAAGATGGACGTGCCGGCGCGTGGCCGGATCCCGAAGCGGGTCTACGAGGCGTTCCAGCAGGCGAGCTGAGCTCCGGCCGCAGGACGCGGCCGAAGACCCCGCAGGACGGGCCGGCGAACGCCACCCCAGGTGAACCGAGTTGCACTGCACCCCCGCAGGTGGGCTAGAGTCTGGAGCACGCCGAGGGGCGAGGCCGGAAGGCCGGACCTCACGGAGCGTGCGGGTGTAGTTCAGTAGCAGAACAGCCCTCTTCCAGAGGGAAGGCGCAGTGTGCAATTCCTGTCACCCGCTCCGCACCGCTTACCGACCACAGATGTGGATCAGGTACAGTGGTGAACGCACCGCCCGGTGAAAGCCGGTCGGGAGCAATGCGGACGTGGCTCAGTTGGTAGAGCATCACCTTGCCAAGGTGAGGGTCGCGAGTTCGAATCTCGTCGTCCGCTCAAGAAGGATCAGGGCCCCGGTCATCACGACCGGGGCCCTGGTCGTATGCCCGGACACGCCCCCTGACATTTGTCATACGGAGTGGTGACAGCGCGCACTGCTGCCGGGGCCGGACCGGCTGGACGCTGAAGTCATGACTGAAGCGATCCAGGCCAAGGGGCTGCGGCGGGTGTACGCGGGGGGCTTCGAGGCCGTCCACGGAATCGACTTCTCGGTGGCGCACGGAGAGATCTTCGCGCTGCTCGGGACGAACGGCGCGGGTAAGACCTCGACGGTGGAACTCCTGGAGGGCCTGGCCGAGCCGAGCGGCGGCACCGTGCGGGTGCTCGGCCACGATCCGTACCGGGAGCGGGGGAAGGTCCGGCCGCGGATCGGGGTGATGCTCCAGGAGGGCGGCTTCCCGAAGGAACTGACAGCGCGGGAGACGGCCAGGATGTGGGCCGGGTGCACCGGTGGCGCCGGCCCCGTCGACGACGCGCTGGAGATGGTCGGGCTCGGTGTGCGCCGCGACGTACGGGTGAAGCAGCTCTCGGGGGGTGAACGGCGGCGGCTCGACCTGGCGTTGGCGCTCGTCGGGTCCCCCGAGGTGCTCTTCCTGGACGAGCCGACCACCGGCCTGGACGCCGAAGGGCGACACGCCACCTGGGAGTTGGTGCGCCGGCTCCGGGACAACGGCACGACTGTGCTGCTCACGACGCACTACCTGGAGGAGGCCGAGGAGCTGGCCGACCGGCTCGCCATCCTCCACGAGGGGCGGATCGCCACCGAGGGGCGGGTGGCCGAGGTGGTCGCCTCGCGGCCGTCGCGGCTCTCCTTCCAGCTGCCGGAGGGCTGGTTCGTCGGCGATCTGCCGTCACTGGCCGAGCTGGGCGTGACCGGGCACGAGGAGCAAGGCAGGACGGTCCGCCTTGAAACCGGCGACCTGCAGGGGGTCGCCACCGCACTCCTGGTGTGGGCCCGCGACAAGGGCGTCGAACTGACCGCCCTGGAGGCCAGGTCGGCCTCGCTGGAAGAGGCGTTCCTGGAGATCGCCCAGAGTGTGAAGGGGGACGCGCGATGAGCGCGACGGGGGAGAGCGTGCGTGGCGCGGAGGCGAGGGCGGCCACCACCGCTGTGACGCGGCTGACCGCCCTGGGACGGGCCGAGTTGACGCTGATGGGGCGCAACATGACGGCCCTGTTCATGGCGCTGGTGATGCCCATCGGGATGACCTTCGCGATGCGGCAGTCGGTCAAGGGCATGCCACTGTCGGAGCACGGTCTGTCCGCCGGGACGGTGCTGCTGCCGGCCGCGGTCGGCCTGGTCCTGCTCTTCGGCGTCTACACGACCCTGACCCAGCTGTACGTCGTACGCCGCGAGGAGCTCGTCCTGAAGCGGCTGCGCGCCGGGGAGCCGACCGACCCGGAGATCCTCACCGGGGCCGCACTGCCGATCGTGCTGGTCGCGCTGGCGCAGTGCGTGCTGCTCGCGGCGTGCGGCGGGCTGCTGCTCGACGCCGAACTGCCGCGCTCGCCGCTGCGTGTGCTGCTCGGCGTGGTCCTCGGGATCCTGCTTTCGGTGGTACTCGCGGCGATCTCCGCGGCCGTGACCCGCACCGCCGAGGCCGCGGGGCTCACCACGATGCCCCTGCTGCTCGGCTCGCTGGCCGGGTCCGGTCTGATCGTGCCGCTCGAGGTGATGCCGGACCGGCTGGCCTCGGTGCTCGAACTGCTTCCGATGTCCCCGGTGGTGTCACTGGTCAGGGACGGCTGGACCGGAGCCGCGAGCGGCACGGACGCGCTCCGGCAGGTGGCGGTCGCGCTGGTCTGGACGGCCCTGGGAGTGTTTGCTGTACGGAGGTGGTTCCGCTGGGAGCCACGGCGCTGATCAGGGGGAACGGGCGGATGCTGGGCCGGATACGGGGATGGCGGCAGCGCTGGCAGGCGCACAGCCGGCTGGAGAAGACCGACCTCTACTCGCGCGGCACCCTCAACGCCATGCTCTGGCTGTTCCTGCTGAGTTGGGGCGTGCTGCCGCTCGCGGCGGACGTCCCGCACCGCCCGCTGCCGCTGGCCCTGGCCGCCGCCCTGCTCCTGGCGAACGCCGCCCAGTGCGTCGTCGCCAACCGCATCCTCGGAACCGCGTACGACGACTTCCTCGGCAAGGCCGACTTCCCGCGCCGGCGGCTGTCGGCCCCGCTGGCCCTGCTCGCGCTGACCACCGGCCTCCTGGTCGCGCTGTCCGCGGTCTCGGACCACTCGCTGCTCCTGCTGCTCGCCGTCGACGTACCGATGGCCGTGATGGTCCCGTACGCGCTGCTCGTGCCGGTGCGCACCTTCCTCCTGCACAGCGTGGTCTATGCGGCCCTGACGGTCGGGGCCTGTGCCGCCGCCGGGCTGCGGGGGGCCGCGCTGGCCTCGCTGTTCCCCGTACTCCTCGCCGCGGGCGGGCTGGTCCTGCTCACGGTGCGGCCCAGCGCGTGGTCGCTGCGCAACATGTGGCAGCAGGAGGAGGCCAAGGAGATCCAGGCCCGGCTCGCGGTCGCCGAGGAGCGGCTCCGGTTCGGCCGCGACATGCACGACGTACTCGGCCACAACCTCGCCGTCATCGCGCTCAAGAGCGAACTCGCCGTGCAACTGGCCCAGCGCGGCCGGCCCGAGGCCGTGGCGCAGATGGTGGAGGTGCAGCGGATCGCCCAGGAGTCGCAGCGTGAGGTACGGGAAGTGGTGCGCGGCTATCGCGAGGTGGACCTGGAGGTCGAACTCGACGGCGCCCGCAGCGTGCTGGAGGCCGCCGGCATCGACTGCGCCTTCGCCGGGAGCGCGGAGGGGCTGCCGCCGAAGGTGCAGTCGGCGCTCGGCTGGGTGGTGCGCGAGGCAGCAACCAATGTGCTGCGCCACGGCGACCCGCGCACCTGCGCGGTGCGGCTCTCCGTCTCGGAGGGCGCGGCGGTCCTGGTCGTCGAGAACGACGGAGCGGTCCGCGCCCCGGCGGGCGGCGGCTCGGGGCTGACCGGGCTGCGCGAGCGGCTCGCGGCGCTCGGCGGCACCCTGGAGGCCGGCCCGACCGGCAACGGAATGTTTCGACTGACCGCGGAGGTGCCGCGATGAACCCCGCTCCCGTGCGGGTGCTGCTCGCCGACGACGAGCACCTCATCCGGGGTGCGCTCGCCGCGCTGCTCGCGCTCGAGGACGACCTGGTCGTCGTCGCCGAGGCCGCCTCCGGACCCGAGGCCCTCGCCATGGCCCGGGCGCACCGGCCCGATGTCGCGGTGCTCGATCTGCAGATGCCGGGCGCCGACGGTGTGAGTGTCGCCACAGCCCTGCGGGCCGAGCTGCCGGAGTGCCGGACCATGATCGTCACCAGTCATGGCCGCCCCGGGCATCTGAAGCGGGCCCTGGCGGCCGGGGTGCGCGGCTTTGTGCCCAAGACCGTCAGCGCCCGGCGGCTCGCCGAGATCATCCGTACCGTTCACGGGGGAAACCGCTATGTGGACCCGGAGTTGGCGGCCGATGCGATCTCGGCCGGGGACTCGCCCCTGACGGCCCGCGAGGCGGAGGTCCTGGAGCTGGCCGGGGACGGCGCGCCCATCGCGGAGATCGCCGAACGGGCCGCGCTGTCCCCGGGGACCGTCCGTAACTATCTGTCGTCGGCGGCCTCGAAGCTGGGCGCCGAGAACCGGCACACCGCAGTTCGTCTCGCACGTGAGCGAGGTTGGGTATAGTGGTTCCCGCGCTACGGCGCATGCGGACGTGGCTCAGTTGGTAGAGCATCACCTTGCCAAGGTGAGGGTCGCGAGTTCGAATCTCGTCGTCCGCTCCGAGTAAGAAGCCCCCGGCCGGTCGGCCGGGGGCTTCTTCGTGTCTACGACCAGCTCGTGCCGGTCAGCAGCTCGTACGCCTCCACGTACTTGGCGCGGGTCGCGTCCACGACCTCCTGCGGCAGGGCCGGCGGCGGCTGCTCGCTCTTGCGGTCCCAGCCGGAGGCCGGCGAGGTCAGCCAGTCGCGTACGTACTGCTTGTCGTACGAGGGCTGGGCACGGCCCGGCTGCCACTGGTCGGCGGGCCAGAAGCGCGAGGAGTCCGGGGTCAGCACCTCGTCCGCGATGATCAGCCGGTCGCCTTCGAAGCCGAACTCGAACTTGGTGTCCGCGAGGATGATCCCGCGCTCGCGGGCGATGTCCCGCGCCCGGCCGTAGACCGCGAGGGTCGTCCGGCGCAGCAGGGCCGCGGTCTCGGCGCCGACCTGGTGCGCGACCACCTCGTACGACACGTTCTCGTCGTGGTCGCCGACGGCGGCCTTCGTCGCGGGGGTGAAGATCGGGGCGGGGAGCTCGGATCCGTCGACGAGCCCCTCGGGGAGCGCGAGGCCGCAGACCGTACGGGTGTCGTTGTACTCGACGAGACCCGAGCCGGTGAGATATCCGCGGGCGACGCACTCGACCTGCACCATGTCCAGGGCCTTGCAGACCAGGGTGCGGCCGGCCCAGTCGGCCGGGGCGCCGGCCGGGAGATCGGTGGAGATCACATGGTTGGGGACGAGGTCCGCGAGCAGGTCGAACCACCAGAGGGACAGCTGGGTGAGCACCCGCCCCTTGTCGGGGATCTCGGTGGGCAGCACCCAGTCGTACGCGGACATGCGGTCGCTCGCGACCATCACGAGGTCACCGGCCTCGGTCTCGTACAGGTCGCGCACCTTGCCCGTGTGGAGGTGGGTCAGACCCGGAACCTGAAGCGGCTCGGGCTTTTCTACGAATCCGGACACGGTTCCTCCGCGTAGGTTGATCCAGGAGCGCTTCGATTCTCCCGTACGGGACGCGGACCGGCGCGGACGGGGTCGTCAGTCGCGCTTGCAGATCCGGTCGAGCAGATTGGCGGTCGCGCGCTGGACGCGGGTGTCCACATGGCCGGGGCGGTCGAGGGCCGGGGACCAGGCGAAGGTGCCGGAGGCGAAGACCAGCGCTCCGGAGGGGGCCCGGTAGAGGGACGTCTCCTGGTGGCGGGTCGTGCCCTCACCGTCCTGGTAGGGCGAGTGGGCGAGCAGGATGCGGCCCTGGTGCTCGGGGAGCGGGGTCCGTGGGAAGTAGCGGTCGGCCTCGCCCGCGACCAGGCCCGGGATCTCGTCGCCGTCATCCGCGCCCGTCGCATCCCAGAGCCAGTGCTCGGCGTTGCGCACCACCATGGGGTGGGGCTCGGGGACCCGGCCCGCGTACTGGATGCCGAGCAGCTGCTGCTCGGCGCGGTCGACGTCCCGCCAGAGGGCGGAGCGGCCGGGGCCGCGCCGCTTGCGGCAGGTGAGCAGCCGGTCGGCGATACCGGACGGGGAGGGACCGAGCTCGACCTGCCAGTACATGGTGTTGGCGGAGAGGAAGACCAGGGACGTGCCATGCTCGCGGGCGAGCTCGACGGTACGCCGCATCGGCACCGACCAGTACTCGTCGTGGCCGGGGAAGACCAGGCCCCGGTAGCGGGTGGGGTCGACCAGGCCGGCGTGCAGATCGCGGGCGTCGGCGTACGCGAGGTCGTAGCCGTAGCGCTCGGCCCAGCGGATGAAGTCGTACGCGTGCCCCACATGGAGGGGGAGGCCCGCGCCCGCGTACGGACGGTCGAAGGAGACCGTGGTCGCGGCGTCCTGCTCGCCGAGGAGCCGGCCGTGGTCGTCCCAGGCGTGGTAGAGGCTGGCGCCGGTCCGCCCGTCTTCCGGGTAGAGGTTGTACGCCTGCCAGGTGATGTCGGGGAGGAGCAGGAGCAGGTCGGCCGGATGGCTGTCGCGGACGGTGAAGGGGATGTGCGAGCGGTAGCCGTCGGCGGTGGTGAGCACGGCGACGTACGCCCCGACCGACCAGTAGGACGGGATCTGCAGCCGCCAGGAAAGCCACCAGTGGTGGCAGGAGACCGTGCGGTCGGCGGTGAGCGGGGCGGGCTGGACGATGCCGGAGAGCCGCGGGCTGGTGGTGATCTTGGCGGCGCCGTCGCCGCCGTAGTGCCCGATCCGGTAGACGTCGACGGAGAACTGCTGGGGCGGGTCCACCGTCACATGGAAGTCGATGGCCTCGCCCGGGGCGACGGCGCCGGTGGACGCGAAGCCCTTGATCTGGCGGTTCACGTCGTCGGCGGTACGGGGGCCGCGGGCGCGTTCGCCGCGCGTGCTGCTGCCGCGCGTGCCCTTGTCGCCGTCGGGTGCCGGGTCCGGGTCCGCGTACCAGGGGACCACGTGGCCGGTGTCGTCGAAGTACTGCTCGCTGCCGCGCAGCCAGGGCAGGGGGCCCTGGCCGAAGGGGTCGGTGACGGCGTGGGCGAGGGCGCCCGATTCCCACCGTCGGATCTGTTCCGCCTGCCGGATCTCTTCCGCCCCCATGCTGCGCCCCTCCCTCGCTTCCCGAGACCAGTTCTGGTGAGACCAGTGCTTGTGAGACCAATGCGTGTGAGACCAGTTGGTGCGACGACTGTCAGCGCCGGTCCAAGCACATCACATAACGCACGCACTCCGTCACCGTTCGTCGCGAATTGACGTGAAAGGGAGCGTTCCATTCCGCGTGTCGTGTGCGTCCAGGAGCCGTGTGACGTGTGTGCGGGCCGCGTGACGTGCATCGGGCCGTGTGACGTGTAGGGGGAGGGCGGGTCCAGGGGGGCGGGGCGGGAGCGGCGGGGAGGCTCGCCCGCACAGGCACGGCTCGGCGCGTCGCCGGGACCGGTGGTCAGACCAGACGTACGGGTTTCTCGGGGCGGATCCCGGCCGTCGCGAGCCATGCGCGCAGCGGCTCCGGGTCGCCGTCCTCGACCAGGCTCAGCACGCTGGCGCCCAGGTCCGTACGGCGCTCACCGCCGATCAGCAGGGCCGGGCCGTCGAGCCAGTCCATGCCCGGGCAGGCGCCGGCGGTGTCGACGGCCGCGCAGCAGACCATCGCGGTGACATGATCGGCGAGCAGCTCACGGGCCGTACGGGGCGGCTGGAGCGGGACGAGCGGCAGCGGGTCCGTGCCCCAGATGGCCACGGCGCCTCCCGCTGGGTCCGCGACGGGCGGCGCGGCCGACCACTCGCGGGCGGCCTCTTCGCGGGCCACGTCCGCGCTGATCCCGGCGGCGAGGGCATCGCCAGGGGCTTCGCCCGAGGGATCGGCGGACGCGCCGGGGGGCACGTCGTCGGACGCGTCACCCCGGGTGCCGGTGCCAGTTCCCGTGTCGGCGCCAGTTCCGGTGCCGGTGGTTCCGGTGCCGGTGCCGGTGCCTGTACGTGTGCCGGTGCGTGCGCCTGAGCCTGGGCCGGTACCGGAGAGGTGCTCCATCACCCGGGCAAGGGTCGGGCCTGCCGCCGCACCGGCGGCGGGACGCACCCCCATCGCGTCGAGGACCCGGTGCAGCCGGGCCGCTTCCGTACGCCATTTCCGGTCCACGACCTCTTCCGGGTACTGCTGCCAGTCCACCGGGGACCAGTCGGGTCCGGCTTCGGCCGGGCCGCCGTGGAAAAGGCGCGCGGCCAGCAGCGACGCGGCTTCGTCGACCGCGCCCGGCTCCTCCAGCAGATCGCAGGCGGGGCGCTCACCGAGCCGGGACGTGAAGCCCTCCGCCAGCCGGTCGCGGCGGGACAGCTCGGTCAGCGCCGAGACGACTCCCGCGTCGAGACGGCTCGGCCATCGCCCCATCCGCCAGGCGGGCAGCGCGACGCGGGTCAGCAATCGGTCCCAGCCCGCGTAGGCGAGGCCGACCTGCTCCTGGGCGACGATCCGCAGACCGTAATCCACAGCCTGTGCACGCTCGGACGCGGCGGCGGCGACCCCCCGTTCCATCTCGGCGGCATGGCCGCGACAGCCCCGCAGCAGCAGCCGGGCCACCCGGCCGACAAGGCCGAGGGCGAACCGGCGTATCAGGCCCGGACCGGGATGGGCGGCGAGCCCCACCGCGGCGTCGAGACCGCGGACGAAGCGGCGGGCCGCGGCTATGTCCGGATGCGCGGACGGCCCCGTACCGGCGACGACCGGGGCGAGCACGGCCCGCAGCTCGGCGACCCGCATCCACCACAGGAACGGGGAGCCGATGACCAGGACCGGCGCGTCGTCACGGACCGCACGGCGCGGGGCGTGTGCCGGATGCGTACGGTCCTCGAGCCAGCTGTCGCAGTCCGGAGTGAGGGCTATCGCGGAGGGCGCCGGCACATCCAGGCGGTCGGCCAGGTCCTCCACCAGCTGGTACAGATCCGGGGCCGACTTCTCGGCCAGCTGCACCGTCGGGCTGACGGCCGGCCTGGCCCGGGTGATCACGGCGGCGACGGCCGCGGCGGCCAGGAGCACGACCACCGCGGTGGACGTCACCACCCAGCGGGCGGTGTCCCAACTCCCGCCGCCGATCCGGCCCGTGGCTCCGCCGACGAGCAGCACGACGGCTGCGGCAGCGGGCAGCAGCGCGGCAGCCAGCGCCCTGCTGCGAACACGCAGCACGGCGAGGGCCCGGGAGCGCGCAGCCAGCGCGCCCGCCTCCTCACCGACAACGGTTCCGGACACGGCCGGACTCACCCCCTCTGCCCTGCGGCGACGTTGCTCACTCCCCCACCATGGCACCCGCCGCCGACATCGCAATGCCGGTGGGCCAAGTGCCGGAATGCTTGCGCCGCACCCTAGTTGGGGCGTGAGCGGCCGTCATCCGGATGGGGCAGCGGTCACTCGATGGAATGCCTTTGGTCAAAGGTGCTGACATGTGCGCGCGGGGCCTTGCAGGCCCCGGGCTGCGAGTCGGACAGGCCGGGGCGCGCGGCCGCCGCGCCGGTCGCATGGCGGGCGAACGGTCGACCGGGGGCCGAGTGGACGTCGGCCGGACGCTGGACGACGTCGCAGGGCAGATGGGGGTATCGGGGCAAACGGGGGTGGCGGGGCAGACGGGGGATCGAGGCGGCCGTTCAGGGCCGGCGCCCCGAGGGCGGCCGTTGGGCTTCGGTGCCCCGGGCCCTGTGCCCCGGGCGGGCACTCGGTCCCTGCGCCCCGGGGCCGGGGGGCCGGGGGCGCTTGTCCCTCCGGCCGGAGGGGACCCGGACCCCCGCGCAGCACCCGGAGGCGGGTGCCGCGCGGCTGGGCGGGTCAGTGCTGCGCGGCCTTCGCAGCGATGTCCGTGCGGTGGTGGGAGCCGTCCAGGTGAATACGGCTCACCGCGGCGTACGCACGCTCGCGGGCCTGCGCGAGGTCGTCGCCGGTCGCGGTCACCGAGAGGACACGGCCACCGGCGCTGACGATCGTGTCGCCGTCTTTCCTGGTCCCGGCGTGCAGCACGTACGCGTACGGAGCGTCCTGCTCCGCGACCGCGTCCAGTCCTCCGATCGGGTCACCGGTCCGCGGCGTGTCCGGGTAGTTGTGCGAGGCGACGACGACGGTGACGGCCGCTTCGTCGCGCCAGTTCAGCGGGGGCTCGTCGTCCAGGGTGCCGCGCGCCGCGTTGAGGAGGACGCTCGCGAGCGGGGTCTTGAGACGGGCAAGGACCACCTGGGTCTCGGGGTCACCGAAACGGGCGTTGAACTCGATGACCCGCACGCCACGGCTGGTGATCGCGAGACCGGCGTACAGGAGGCCGGAGAACGGCGTACCGCGACGGTGCAGCTCGTCCACGGTGGGCTGGAGCACGGTCGCCATGACCTCGTCGACGAGCTTGGGATCGGCCCACGGCAGCGGCGAGTACGCACCCATGCCACCCGTGTTGGGCCCCTCGTCTCCGTCCAGCGCCCGCTTGAAGTCCTGGGCGGGCTGCAGCGGAAGCACCGTCTCGCCGTCGGTGATCGCGAAGAGGGAGACCTCGGGGCCGTCCAGGTATTCCTCGATGACGACGCGGTCGCAGGAGATCGCGTGCCGGCGGGCGTGCTCCAGGTCGCTGGTCACGACGACGCCCTTGCCTGCGGCAAGACCGTCGTCCTTCACGACGTACGGAGCACCGAACGCGTCCAGCGCCTCGTCGATCTCCTCCGGCGTCGTGCAGACGTAGGAGCGGGCGGTCGGGACGTTCGCCGCGGCCATCACGTCCTTGGCGAAGGCCTTGGAGCCCTCCAGCTGGGCCGCCTCCCGGGACGGGCCGAAGCAGGGGATGCCCGCGGCCCGTACGGCGTCGGCGACACCGGCGACGAGCGGGGCCTCGGGGCCGACGACCACCAGGCCCGCTTCGAGCTCGGTGGCGAGCGCGGCCACGGCGGCGCCGTCGAGGGCGTCGACCGGGCACAGCTCGGCGACCTCCGCGATTCCGGCGTTGCCGGGCGCGCAGTACAGAGCGGTGACGTCGGGATCGAGGGAGAGAGCGCGGCACAGGGCATGTTCGCGGGCGCCGCCGCCGATGACGAGGACCTTCACGGCAGCCAGGGTAGCCCGCGCGGCGACTGTGACCTTGTGCGGGCCGCCGAAGCGCCCGTACCTACTCGTTTGTGTATTCCTCCACAACGGTGGCGCCGAGCTCCCGGACGATCAGGTCGTGGCCGGAGAGCGCGGAGTCCACGAGGTCCGGATCGTCCTCCTCCGGGATGTCGTCCTCGGGTGCGACGGGCTGCGGAGCGGCCTGGGATGCCTGGGACTGCGGGGCCGGGGCCGCCGTACGCGGAGGCTCGGGGGCGGCCGGTCCCGGCTGCGGGGCCTGCGTGGGGGCCGGGGCGGCCGAAGCCTGCTGAGCCGGGCGAGGCGTCCCCTGCGCGGCGGGCGCCGCGGAGGGCGCCTGGGCCTGTCCGGGCCTGCCGCCGAATCCGCCGCCACCGCCGAATCCGCTGCCACCTCCGGAGGTGGCCGGGGGCTGACCCGCGCCGCCCGACGGATCGATGATCGCCTCGATCTTCCACTGGACGTTGAACTGCTCGGCGAGCGCCTGCTTGAGCACGTCCTCGCTGCCGCTGCTCGCGAAGTTGTCGCGGGCTCCGGCATTGATGAAACCGACCTGGAGCGTCGTGCCGTCGAAGCCCGCCACCTGGGCGTTCTGACTGAGCAGGATCCAGGTGAAGCGACGGCGGTTCTTGACCGCCTCCAGGATGTCCGGCCACATGTTCCGCACCTGGGCCGCGCCCTGGGACGCGGCCGGGGCGACGGCCTGCGGGGCCGCCGGCACCGCAGGCGCCACGGGCTGCTGCGCGGCGGGCGCGGCAGGGGCAGCGGACTCCTGGGCAGCCGCCGGCGCCGGGCGGCCCTGGCCTGGCGCGGCAGCGGAGGGCCAGGCGCCGGGCCGCTGGGCGCCGGGCGCACCGGAACCGGGGCTCGCGGCACCGGGCCAGGCACCGGGCCGCTGGGCGGCGGGCTGCTCCTGGGCCGGTGCCGGGGTCCCGGCCGGGGTCGCGGCCGGGGCCTGCACCTCCGGGGCGGCGCTCGGGGTGGGCGCAGCCGGGACATCGGGCTGCGCGGGCGCCGTATGGACGGGCTGGGTCTGGGGCTGCACCGGCTCGGGGGCGGCTCCCCCGCCCCGTACCGCCGCACGCGCGGCCGCCGGGCCACCGCCCGGCACCATCGGCGGATGTGCCTCCGGCCCCGGCACGTACCCCATCGCGGGCCCGGTCCCCTGCGCCATGAACGCGGCTCCCGCGCCCCGCTCCAGACGGTCGAGGCGGGCCTGCAGAGAACGCTCGTCGTCAAAGGCCGCAGGCAGCAGCACCCGGGCGCAGATCAGCTCCAGCTGCAGCCGCGGCGAGGTCGCGCCCCGCATCTCCGTCAGTCCGGCATTGACCAGATCGGCCGCGCGGCTCAGCTCGGCACCCCCGAACACCTGGGCCTGCGCCTGCATCCGCTCGACCACGTCGACGGGGGCGTCGATGAGCCCCTTCTCCGCCGCGTCCGGCACCGCCGCGAGAATCACCAGGTCCCGCAGCCGCTCAAGCAGATCGGCGACGAAGCGCCGCGGATCGTTGCCACCCTCGATCACCCGGTCCACGACCTCGAACGCGGCGGCTCCGTCGCCCGATGCGAACGCCTCCACGACCGAGTCGAGCAGCGAACCGTCCGTATAACCAAGGAGGGACGTCGCCATGGCGTATGTCACACCGTCGTCGGCCGCGCCCGCGAGCAGCTGGTCCATCACGGACATCGAGTCACGCACCGACCCGGCCCCGGCGCGCACGACCAGCGGCAGCACCCCGTCCTCGACGGGAATGCCCTCCCGGCCGCACACCTCCGCCAGGTACTCCCTGAGCGTCCCGGGCGGCACCAGCCGGAAGGGGTAGTGGTGCGTACGCGAACGGATCGTCCCGATGACCTTCTCGGGCTCGGTCGTCGCGAAGATGAACTTGAGATGCTCCGGCGGCTCCTCGACCACCTTCAGCAGGGCATTGAAGCCCGCCGAGGTGACCATGTGCGCCTCGTCGATGATGTAGATCTTGTACCGGCTCGACGCGGGCCCGAAGAACGCCTTCTCCCGCAGCTCACGGGCATCGTCCACACCACCGTGCGACGCGGCGTCGATCTCGATGACGTCGATCGAACCCGGCCCGTTGCGCGCGAGGTCCCGGCAGGACTGGCACTCCCCGCAGGGGGTCGGCGTCGGCCCCTGCTCACAGTTCAGACACCGGGCGAGGATGCGCGCGCTGGTCGTCTTCCCACATCCACGCGGCCCGCTGAACAGGTACGCGTGATTGACCCGGTTGTTCCGCAGCGCCTGCTGCAGCGGGTCGGTGACATGCTCCTGCCCGATGACCTCGGCGAAGGACTCGGGACGGTAGCGGCGGTACAGCGCAAGGGACGACACGCATACGAGGTTATCGGGGCCCACCGACAACCGGGCCCGCCCGCCGAGAGCACCGCTCCCTGAAGCCCCGCGCCCCCGTGACCCCGTGACCCCCGAGCCTCCGCCACGGCGACCGACGAACCCCGGAACGCAAAGCGCCCCCCACGCACCCGCCAGAGCCGACCTACCCTTGCTGCCTTCCGGCCCTGGGGGAGTTCAGTCAGATAGCGCCACGTGAGGGGCTCCGCACAGAGTACCTGATGGTGGGGGTGGGGAACGAGTTCGCGAGCACTCCCCGCCGTCATGTAATGTTTCCGGCGGAGGATTCGCCTAGAGGCCTAGGGCGCACGCTTGGAAAGCGTGTTGGGGGCAACCCCTCACGAGTTCGAATCTCGTATCCTCCGCCAGCCCAGAGGGCCGGACCGCGAAAGCGGTCCGGCCCTCTGGCGTTCGACCGTCTCAGTTTCCGCCTCAGTCGGTCTTCGGGGGCTCCCATAGGCGGACGGTCTCGGCGGTGTGGCGAGCGTCATGGAGACGGCTGTCTCGTACGCCCGCATTTCGAAGGAGTCGCTTCCAGACGTGGAAGTCGGTGTTTCGGAAGCTCAGAGCGCGGGTTCGATTCACGTCACCCGCTCCAAAGAGAAGCCCCAGGCCGGCGGCCCGGGGCTTGTTCGTTGTCCAGGCGTGCCAGGGGTCGCCTGCCCTCCGCGTGTCCAGTCGCCGAGAGCGAGGGCTACCGAGCATCACCCTGTACAGCCAGCGCTGGAACTTGACGCCGAAAGCCGTACAACCATGCGGGCCCCACGGTGGTCATCCTCCCGAACTTGTCATGTCTCCTGGGGGTTGCATGTCGTACCGCCCGCCTGCGGAAGGCAGATCCAGATCCGGATCTCCGCACGCCACCGCACTGCTGGCCACGTTGGTCGTCCTGCTCTCGCTGCTGGTGCCGGTGAGCGCCGGCACCGCGTGGGCCGCCGAAGCCGAAGACTGCACCCCTCTCCCGCTCGCCTCCCTCGGCGGCACCAAGGCAGAGGCCATGGGCCGGACAACGGTTCCGGCCAATAGCTCCGTCTGCTTCACGATCGATGTCGAGCGACCCGGTATGCACCGCGTCCTCACGGGCAACGACGTCCTTTACGCCCAGGTCTACGACGGCGACCAGCGGCTCGAGTGCACCAACCAGACGGCCTCGTACACCAGCGGCTGGTGCGATCTGCCCCGGACGGGCACGTACACGATCCAGCTTCCCAACCACTGGGACGAGGACATGACGAGCACGCTCGTCGTCGTCCCTCTCGGCACCGCCACCGCCGACTGCGCCGGGGCAGAGATCCACACGTCCTTCAGCTCACCCGGCGTCACCGGTAGCGCTCCCGACCCGTTCACGATCCTGTGTCACAAGCTCGTGGCCAAGCCCGGTGAGCGGATCAGCCTCGATCCGCACGGGAGCAGCCTGACCGTGGAAGCGTGGATCACCGACGAGAGCGGCGCCCTGATCTGCCCGAACCCCAACGTGGACGGCAGCCGTGGCTGCGTCCTTCCCGGCGACGGCCCGTACCGGGTACTCGTGCGCATCGCGAAGCCGACGCAGGGCTTTCCCGCCGCTTACACCCTTGAGGCTCGCAGGCTGTCCGACCCGGTCGGCTGCGCCACCGTGCCGGTCAATGCTTACGGTTCTGCTCCGACCGTCGTGGAGCCCGCCGTCGGCTGCAAGAACTTCAAGGCCTCGACGACCGGCCGCTATGACGTATACGCCGTGTCCACGGGGTACCGCGACGACACCCTCGTGTACGACAACGCCGGACGCACGGTCTGCACGGGAGCACCGTGCACATTTCCGGCCGACGGTGACTACACGATCCTGACCGACGGGGCGACGCTCATCCTCGACCGGACGTCCACCGCCGGCTGCGAGCCCGCCGGCCTCGGTGTCAACACCGGCACATGGAACTCGCCCGCCGAGGTGGACTGCCTGACCCTGCCCCTGCCGGAAGGCGCCCGTATGGCCGCCCTCACGGCGTTCAGCGGCTTCGCGCCGACGCCGGACGTCACCGTCGTCGACGCCGAAGGCGACGCCGTGTGCTACGGGTCCAGCCTCGCCAGCGGTTCTTGCACTCTCGGCGGACCGGCCCCGTACCGCGCTCTCGTGTCCCACAGCGATGGCGGCTCCGGGAGCACGGCGTACCGCGTCGCGTTCCACCGTACGGACGCGGCCGGGAGCGGCTGCCAGGCATTTCCCGCGGGTGACTTCACCGCCGACGCCGCGTCCGCGCGGCTCCGCACCGGCGCCGACGCCGACGGGTTCTCGTACTGCCTGACCATCCCGGCGGGCGAGCACAGCGCCGTCGAGAACGTCCAGATGCGGACCGTCTCCGGAAGGGACGGCGCCGAGTTCTGGATCCTCGACGCCGCGGGCACGCAGGTCTGCTCCCTGAGGACCGCGGCACCCTCGACGTGGAACACCTGCCACCTCACCCCCGGGGCCGCGTACACCGCGCTCTTCAAGGGCCGTGACGCCCCCGGCGAATACGCCCTGATCCGCCGTGACGTCACAGCCACCGCCAAGGGCTGCACGCCCACCCCGGCGACCACCGTCAACGGCCCCTCCACGCCAGGCTTCACCGGCCCGCCGGGCACCCTGGTGTGCCACCAGGTCACCACGGCCGATCCGGCCGACACCCTGCACCTCAACGTGCGCGACCCGCTCGGCACCGCCAACATCCTGGCGTACGGCGCCAAGGGCCCGGTCAGCACGTGCACCTACCGGAACAGGAGCTGCGCGGTCACCGGCTCGTCCCGGTACCAGGTGCTGCTGAGCGTCCCGTCGACGCTGAAGGCCGCCGGAACGTACCGGTTCGACGCCCTGCGCATCGCCACGGCCACCGGACCGGCGCCCGAGTGCGTGAAGGTCCCGAACGTCACGTACGGATACGGGCCGGTCACCGGCACGCTGGACGAGCAGCACACAGCGTTCTGCGCCCAACTGCCCACGTCGTACCAGGACATCTTCACCGTCAAGGCGAGTGACACGAACGGCGCGACCGACACCGCCGTGCCCGCCCTGTACGAGAAGGACCTGGACAACACCTGCTCCGCCGTGTCCAACGGCGACAGCTCCTGCGGTCTGACCGGCTCGTACACCACCGAGGTCGTCCCGAGCCTCTTCGTCCTCGGCCTGCCCGAGAAGGCGTCCCAGACGTCCTACAAGGCCGAACTGGTCTGCGCGGTGCAGCTCTGCGGTACCGAGAAACCCGGCGTCACCGGCGTCACCCCGACCACCGGCGTCACCGGCACCAAGGCGACCGTCACCGTGTCGGGATCGGCCCTGCACGAGGACGACAAGGTACGGATCAGCTACGGCGGCCAGACCGTGGAGTCCACCACCGCATCGGTCTCCGCCGACCGGAAGACGCTGACCGCCGTCCTGGACCTGACGGGGGCAGCTGCGGGCAGCTGGAACCTCAGCGTCGTCACCCACAACGCAGTCCAGTACCCGCGCGGCAGCTTCACCGTCACGCCGGCCCCGCTGAAGAACACCGCCGCCCCGACGGTCACCGGCACCGCGCAGGTGGGAGCCAAGGTCACGGCCACCGCCGGTGCTTGGGCGCCTGCCGCTGAGTCGTACGCCTACCAGTGGAAGGCGGACGGCCAGGCGATCTCGGGGGCCACGGCCTCCACGTACCTGGTTCCCGCCTCGCTCCGGAACAAGAAGCTCACGGTCGCCGTCACCGCCGGCAAGAGCGGCTGGGGGAGCGCGAGCGCCGAATCCCCGGCGCGAACCGTCTCCGCGGCACGGAGGGACCACGCAGGAGCGAACGCCCAGCCGGACGGCGTGGGCGATCTGCTGACACTGAACGCGAGCGGTGCGCTGACGTTCCAGCACGGCTCCGGGGCGGGGACGTTCTCCGGGACGACCAGCGCGTCGGGCTGGTCGACCTCGTCGCTCGTAGTCCCCTTCGGGGACCTGAACGGCGACCGGTGCAATGACGTGCTCCTCCGGCTGTCGACCGGTGAACTGCGGGCGTACAAGCCGGGCTGCGGCAGGGCGGTGACGCCGACGACGGCGTACACGTCGCTGGGGACGGCCTGGGCTCAGTTCAACGTCCTCACGTCGCCCGGTGACCTGACGGGCGACGGCCGTGCGGATCTGGTCGCGCGGCAGGCGTCGACCGGTGACATGTACCTGTATGCCGACAACGGCGCCGGCAAGCTCGCCTCGCGCGGCCGGATCGGTACGAACTGGAAGGCGTACCGGGCGGTGTTCGGCGCCGGCGACCTCAACGGTGACGGCTTCGGCGATCTGCTGGCGGTGGACGGCGCCAACGCGCTGTGGCGGTACGACGGCACGGCCGCGGGCACGTTGAAGGCGCGGACCCTGGTGTTCGGCACCAACTGGGCCACGGGCCGCAACGCCTTCGTCGGCGTCGGCGACCTGAACAAGGACGGCAAGGCCGATCTGGTTTCCCGTAACGCGGCCGGCGATCTGCTGCGCAACAGCGGGAACGGGGCCGGATCGTTCGGGTCGACCGTGAAGATCGGTACCGGCTGGCAGGTCTACAAGGGCCTCTTCTGAGGTTCTGCGGCCGACGGCGTCGGCCGATCGAAGCGAACACGACGAAGGCCCTGACCGCTCAGCGGTCAGGGCCTTCGTGTCCCGGACCCGACCCCTCGTCGGCCGCCGCGGAGGAACGCCGAAGCTGCGCTTACATCCCCTGTTCGTCGAATTCGGCCAGCGCGGCGGCCTCTCAGCCGGACCTGGTCTTGTCTGGGTGAACAGTGGCACTGGCCATCGTGTCCGCTGCGTCGGACCTTTTGCGGGCTCCTGCCCGAAGGCGTCCAGGGTGGCGAAATGACGTTGACCTTTACCGCTTGCTCCCTTATCAGGAACACCACCTTCTGGCAAGTCCCGAGTTCTCCTACCACGCGATGTCGGGACATGACGCGATCCAGCACTGAGGCTTGACTGGCACCTGGGTTCACGCAGAGCAGGTGGACGCCCGCATCGTCCGGAAATGAGCCTGGCGGTGCGACATGACGGGACATGTGCCCACCGCAAAAGGTCCGTGAATTGACAGGGCCGTCCGACACGCACTGTTCCCTACTTTTCACAAGGAGTGATTCTTATGGCTCACCACTCGCTGACGCAGCGCTTTCTGATACTTGCCGGTTCGACTTCCCTGGCTGCAGGAGGTGTGCTGCTTCCCACCAGCGCCTTCGCCGCCCCGGCGCCGCCGTCCGCCAGCATCGGGACAATGATGGTGGCCGAGCAGGGCGATCACCGTCAGGCCGATGCCACGGAATGGGTGACGACCACCGATTCCCCCAGTGGCATCACCTTCAAACTTCCCGGACAGGCCACCGTTGAGAAGTTCGCCGAAGACGCCAATACCTACGCCGGTCGCACCTATTCGGTGACTACCGCTGACGAGTCCACGAGAGTCACCGTTAATGACGGGCCTGGCCCGTCGGAGGATCTCGACGGGCAGCTTCAGTTCACCCTTAGCCTTGGCAACGCGGACCCCAGCGATGACCTCAAGGCCACCGACATTCAGAAGACCACGGTTGATGGCCGCCCCGCCCTCGACGCCCGTATGACAGACCCCGCCGACGCCAACTGGGTTGGTTTCATTCGCATCATCGGCACTGACACCCATACCGTTAAGGTCATAACCGAGGCTCCCGCGGCAGGCGAGCAGACAGCGAGCCAGACGCATCAGAAGGCCGGCGACAGCGTCCGCATTCCCGGTTGAGCCAGGGGCCATCATCCACGAATCCCTGCACCATCCGGGGGATATTGGACTCTCCGGACCCTAGGGGCTTTGAGCCGCTCGTTGTCCTGGTCTTTGTCCAGTGCGCTGACGGACGCCCCCGTTCACTGCCGTACGCGCACCCCGTCTGACCTGCCCGTGAACTCTCACGAACGCCCCCGTACAGTCACGCGGACAGTTGGAAAGCGTGTTGGGGGCAACCCCTCACGAGTTCGAATCTCGTATCCTCCGCAGCCGCCTGAACAGGCAGACGAAGAGCCGAGCCACGACTGTGGCTCGGCTCTTCGGCGTGAACCGGTTGCATTCTGGTTGCGTTCACAGCCGACATCGAGGACATCTCGGTGGGCAGCCAGACGCACGCTTCCGCATCTCATGGTGGGTGGCCAGCACCGGCTACATGGCGAGCCCCTACGAAACCTGGCGGTGGACGTCGCGGCGGTTTCACCGCGGACGCATGCTCGGAGCGCGAGTGGACGTCATGTCCTCTCCGGAGCCGCGCTCGGTGGGGGAACTGGCGGACCGTCTTCAGCGCCCGGGACCGGTGGCACTGACCCTGCCGCGGCTCGCGCTGCCGCACCTCCAGGTGGCCGAGGCGATGGCGGCGCTGGGCACGCCGGCGTCGCGCGACGCCCTGAGGGAGTTACTGGGGGCGTCGGACGAGGAAACCCACTCGCGCACCGGACGCCGCGCTGGAAGTGCTCGCCGATCATGCTCTGGTCTGGCCGGACGGCGCGGGCGAGCTCCGCATGGCCGGACCGCTGCGCCAGGCATGGGACGCGCCCCTGGCGCTGGACGCTCCGCTGGAACAGCTGCTCGCGGGCGCGACCTCCGACGAGCTGCGCAGCATGCTGGCGGCACTGGGCATCAAGCCGCCGGGCAGCAAGCCGCAGCGGCTGACCGCCCTGGCGGAACACCACAGCGATCCGGAACTGGTCGCCTCGGTGGTCGCAAAGGCGCCTGCCGCGACCCGCGAACTCCTTGAGCGCCACGCCCGCTCTGCTCCGCGCGAGCCACGGTTCATCGTGTTCGGGGCTCCGGGGCCCGAACACGAACCGGGCGAGCGGTGGGCACTGGACCGCGGACTCCTCATTCAGGACCGACGCCGTTACGGTCCGGCCCGCATGCCCGTCGAGGTGGCACTCGCGCTGCGCGGGCCCGGCTGGAACGCCCCATTCGAGGCAGCCCCGCCCTCCGTGCGACTGGCGTCGGTGACCGAGGCGGAAGTGGATCGAGAGGCGGCGGTCGCGGCCACGTCGTTCGCGGCCCATGCCGCCACGGTCCTTTCGGCCTGCTCGGCGTCTCCGCCGGCCCGGCTGAAGTCCGGCGGGATCGGCGCACGTGAGCTCACCCGGATCGGCAAGGTCACGCAGGCCGATGACGCCGTGGTACGGATCACCCTGGAAACCGCGTACGCGGCCGGACTGCTGGGACGCGACGGCGACCACGTCGCACCCACCGAGGCGTACGACGCCTGGGCGGCGGAGGAACCCTCGGAGCAGTTCGCCGGTCTGCTTCGGGCGTGGCGGGACCTGGCGCTCACCCCTTCCCAGGCGCGCGACGAGGACAACAAGGCACTCCCCGTCCTCGCCGGGGCGCCGCCCTGCGGCGGCTGCCTGCAGGCCCGGCATGGGCTGCTCGCCGCGGCGGCAGAGCTCCCTGCGGGGCAGGGGGCGAGGGCCACTACGGATCTGGGGCCGCTCGTGGCCTGGCACCGCCCACTCGCCGATCCGTCGCCGCAGGGCGGAACACCGTTCGGCGCCGCGATCCGCGAGGCCGAGCTGCTCGGCGTACTCGCCCGCGGCGCCCTGTCCGACCTCGGCGCCGCTCTGCTGGCCGACGACGCGGAGGGCCTGGCCGTCACATGTCGGCGGCTGCTGCCCGAGGCCACCGCGACGGCCCGGATCGGCGCCGATCTCACCGCCGTCGTCACCGGCACCCCGACCGCGCGGCTCACCGCGCTACTGGATTCCGTCGCCGACCGGGAGACCAGCGGCACGGCCTCGGTGTGGCGGTTCAGCGCCGGCAGCGTCCGCCGGGCCCTGGACGCCGGCCACACCCCTGACGGCATCGCGGCCGACCTGGCCGCGGCCGCCACCGGGCCTCTGCCGCAGCCCCTGTCCTACCTCATCGCCGACACCGCGCGCAGCCACGGCCACGTACGCATCGCCCCCGCCACCTGCGTCATCCACGGCGAGGAGCCCGCCCTCTTGGCCGAAATCGCAGCCAACCGCAAACTCTCCCGACTCGGCCTGCGGCGGCTCGCCCCGACGGTGCTGGTCGGCCGCAGTCCGCTGAAGGAGGCCCTCACCGCGCTCCGCGCCGAGGGCTACGCCCCCGTCGCCGAAACGGCCGAGGGAGCCGTACGCGTTGACAAGGCCCGGCCTCAGCGCGCCACCGCCCCCGTCCCGGCCCCGCGCAGGACCGGCGGCGACGCGACTCTCCGGAGCGCGGCCACCCGCGCAGCGAAGGCTCCGGCCACCGTCGACCTGAACGCCTTGGCCGTCCGACTGCTGACGACCCCGCCGGACACCCCAGACCCCGACCCATTCGGCAGCGGAGTCCCCTACGGCACCGACACCGAGGAAATCGTCTCCGGGTACACGAAGCGGCTGTCGTACAGCGATGTCCGCCAGCTCGCCCATGCCCTCGACGCCGGGGCCGCCATCACGGTCGAGTACATCGCCACCTCGGGAAGCCGCACCGTACGCACCCTCAGCCGCCTCGCCCTCGACCCGCCCTATCTCGAAGCCTGGTGCCACCTGCGAGACGCCGAGCGTGTCTTCACTCTCTCCCGCATCCACAGCGTCATGCCCGCGTAGACCGCGTGCACGGCACGTGCAGCGCGCCCCTGGACCAAGCGAGATATACTTGTCTCCATACTTGATATCTAGGGGGTGCAGGATGAGTCGGACCGTCATCGATCTGGACGACGAGCTGGTCGCCGACGTGGCGAAAGCCCTGGGAACGAGCACCAAGAAGGAGACCGTCAACACCGCACTGCGCGAGGTGCTGGAGAACCGACGCCGCGCCCTGGCGCTCACCCGGCTTCGCGCCGCGGCGGACGAGGGCGCTTTCGACCTGGAGCTGTTCGAGAACAAGAGGAACTACCGTCGGTGAACGCGGCGCAGTTCCTGATCGACACCAGCGCGCTCGCGCGCTTCATGCGTGGGGATGCGGAGCGGTACGGCTGGGACCAGGCGGCAGCCGCCGGTCTCATCGCCACCTGCCCGATCACTGAGCTGGAGTTCTTCTACAGCGCCCGGTCGACTGCCGACCGGACACGCGGCATCGAAGACATGCGGTTGATCTTCGGCTGGGTTACCGTCGACGACCGCGCCTACAACCGCGCCTGGCAGGTTCAGGAGGCCCTCACCAAACAGGGCAAGCATCGCAGCGCGGGCGCGGTGGATCTCGTCGTCGCCGCGACGGCCGAGCTGCAAGGGCTCACCCTCCTGCACCGCGACCACGACTTCGAGTGCATCGCCGCAGTGACAGGTCAGGACCTCCAGTGGTACGGCCCGGAGGGCGGCAAATAGGACGGGCAGTTCGGTGGTTGTGATGCCGGCCAGAGCTGAGAGCGCCGGCCAGTCGCGTGCCCGGGTCGCTGATGGGGCGGTGGTTGGACTGTCCGGTCGGCCAGGTCGAGATCCCGTCGTCCACCCACCGGGGAGCGACATGGAAGTGCCAGTGGGGCACCGACTGTTCCGATCCCGGTCCACTGGCGCTCAGGATGTTGACGGGGCCCCGGCGGGGCCCCGTTCACTTCGGGAGCCGCCGCCGTAGGAGGACGACGAGAGCGTCGATCCTGAGGAGGATCCGCGCATTGATGCCGTGTACACCCAGGGGTCGGTCGTGCTCGGATCGGAGGACGGGCAGTCGTTTTGGGAGAACAGCCCGCGCACCTTCTGCCGCACGAAGGGCGACAGAAGCAGCGCCCGGAGCACGCGATCCGTGCCTCCGAGCCACCGCCCGCCGCCTTCGCCCCCGACGATGACCAGAGTTCCTCGCGGGGTGAGGGGCACGCCGGAGGTGTGACAGCGAACGGTTACCGGCCGTGTCGACAATGAGGCGCCGACATGACGTCAACCTTTCTGTACATCAGCGCCCTGCTGCGGACGGTGCGGCCGGTGCGGAGGGTGCGGACGGCTGCGTCAGCGCGGGCGTCGGGCCGGCAGCAGGGGCCGTCGAGCCGACAGCGGCCGACTTCCTCAGCAGGAGCAGCGCCGCGTCGTCGTGGAGCCGGCCACCGACATGAGTCAGCAGGTCTTCGTGGAGCGCGGCGAGGGTGCGGGACGGCTCGTCCGACACGTGCCGCGCCGCTCGATCGACGAGCGGGTAGAACTCACGGTCGTGGTTGCGGGCCTCGATGACACCGTCGGTGTAGAGAAGCAACTGGTCACCGTCGGCGAAGGGCAGCACCTGGAGACTCGGGGTCTCACCGGTCAGGTCGCGCAGTCCGAGCGGCGGAGCCGGACGGACCGGTTCGACGGTCATGACGCCGGAATCGCGGACCACGAGCGGCGGAGCGTGTCCGCAGTTGACCACCTCCATGCGCCCGGTCTCGGGGTACCCCGCGACCACGGCGGTGACGAAGTCGTCGGCGTCCAGATTGCGCGCCAGACTCCGCTCGATCCTGTCGACGACGTCGAGGAGGTCGGGCTCGTCCCAGGCGGCCTCGCGGAAGACACCGAGCACCAGAGCGGCGGTGCTCACCGCGGGCAGCCCCTTGCCTCGCACGTCGCCGACGATCAGCCTGACCCCGTACGGAGTGGGCACCAGCGCGTAGAGGTCCCCGCCGATCCGGGCCTCCGCCGCGGCGGCGCTGTAGCGAACGGCCACCTGGAACGGGCCGACCGTCGCGGGCACGGGCTTGAGAAGGGCATGCTGGGCCGCTTCGGCGACCGAGCGGACGGCGGCCAGTACCCGTTCGCGGCGCACACGCAAGGTGCTGGCCAGACCACTCGTCAGAGTCACGGCGGCCAGGGCGCACAGCACGATCAGCGCCTCGCGGCCCGGCTCACCGCCCTGCGAGGCGAGCGCGGCACCCAGCCCGACCGCCAGGAAGCCGACACCGAGGACTCCCCACGGCCTGCTGGTGGCGGCGGCCAGCGCGGGCCCGACGGCGAGCAGCGGCAACCAGCTCGTGCCGGCTCCGCTGACGAACGCGGCCAGCGCGACGGCGCAGACGAGCAGGACGGGCACACCGGGCACGCAGATCGCGAGGTGCGTGGCGGTCAGCCGCACGGGCAGCACCGGCCGCCCAGACGTGAACCGCCCCGCAGACGTGAACCGCCCCGGAGACGTGAGGCGCTTCGCAGACATGAGCCGCATGCCGAGTGAGTCGCTGAGCCACTTGCTGAGCTGCCACGACGGCTGATGCTCGCACTGATCGTCACGCTGGTGGTGTCGGGCGTGGCTCATGTCCTCTTTCGCAACTCTCTCCCGCTCGCGGCGACCCGCACCGGAACGTAAATGTCCGTTTCATTCAGAAAACAGGGAGATGCGCGAGAGCCGCAAGGTCAGGTTTTTCAGATAGTGAGCGAAAGGCACCTGGTCACGCGACTCGCTGCCGGACCGAGCCGCTCTGCGATCGCCTCCATGCGGGAGATCCGGTCCACCGGGAGGGAGACGCCGAGCGACCCGAGCTTGTGCCCGCTGTACACGGGCACCGCGACGCAGACGGTTCCGAGGGCGTACTCCTCCAGGTCCGTGACGGCCGGCGCGGTGGGCATCGCGTCGAGATGCCGGAGCAGAGCGGAACGGCGGGTGAACGTGCGCGGCGTGAGGTCGGCGAGGGCGTGCCGGGAGAGATAGTCGTTCCGGGAATCGCCATCCAGCTCGCGCAGCACGCATTTGCCGAGCGCCGTGGCGTGCCCCGCGTCCTCGAATCCCACCCACACGTCGGCCCGTGGCGCCCGGGGACCGTCGACGATCTCGGCGACCCGGATCTCGCCCTCCTCGTAGAAGGTCAGATAGGCGGCGGCGGACACTTCGTCCCGCAGAGCGGCGAGCGCAGGACGGATACGGCTGAGCAGCTCCTGCCCACGGCCTGCGGCGTGCAGCACGTGCAGCCTGTCCCCGAGGACGAACCCGCCGTCGTCCAGCTTCCGCAGGTACCCGTCGTGAACGAGCGTGCGCAGCAGGTGATACGTGGTGGCCAGGGGCAGCTGCGCCTCGCGCGCCAGCTGTTTCGCGGGGGCGCCGCATTCGTGCGCCCCCACGGCCTCCAGCAGACGGAAGGCTCGCTGTACGGAAGTGATGAGCGTAGGGCCGTCCTGAGCAGCCATGCCACAAGCTTGCGCCCAGGCGCACCGCAGCGGCAACGGAACCCCGGAAAGCCACGGACTCGACGCCACGGCACAGACACCACGGACGCCACGCCACGCCACAGACACCACGGACGCCACCCCGCGGCACGGACACGGACGCACGGACACGTGGCCGATCACGTGACTGAGGCGCCTTTCACGGCATCGGGCCCATGGTTCCGTGACATCCGTCACGCCACATTCCGGCACTAGGCCCGCGGAATAGTAGACGACACCTTGGCGACATATTGACATTTGTCCGTCTTGGCATAGACATTCCTCGCGCAGGCTTTGATGACCTTCTGTCCGCTCGGCGATTTCGCCCGTTCCTGGTGCGAACAAGGACTTCTGACGGAGCATCAGAAACTTCCGGAATGCCCGAAGCAGGACCAGCACGGCTTTACGCCCATTTCAAGAGCCGTCCGACGCTACGACCAGTCGTAGTACCGAGGCTCGTTGCCCTGCGTGCGCGGCGGTCCTAAGAATGACGGCCCGGAAGGCGTCTCCGCAGCTCAGGCACAGGTTCTGTGTCCGAGCCGGCCCGACCCGGAGGCGCTCCGCGAATACCGAGTGAGGTCACGCATGAGGAAGCACCGCAGGAAGACGCACTACCGGAAGATAACGATCGCCGTCGTCGCGACAGCCGCCGTGGGTGTGCCCTCCGCCGCTTGGGCCTGCATGGACCAGCCGGAAGACAGGGGAAGCTGGTCCCACGGGCACGGGAAGCGTGGCGATTGGCGAAATGCGGCTTCCGACAACTGGTGGAAGCAGACCGGGAAGCCCCAGTGGGGTGCGGAGCCGACTGCGCCCGCACCGCAAGCCCCCACCGCAGGCGCGCCCGCACCGCAGGCCCCCACAGCAGCCGCACCGGCGCCGAAGGCCCCCACCGCGGCTCCGAGCGCTCCGCAGACCGCCGCGCCGGCGACCGGGGCTGTGGCCCGCGTCGTGGCACTCGTCAACAGCGAGCGCAGCAAGGCCGGATGCTCCCCCGTGACCGTGAACGCCAAGCTGACCAAGGCCGCCCAGGCCCACAGCGCGGACATGGCCGCCCACAAGAACATGTCGCACACCGGCTCTGACGGCTCGAATCCTGGTACCCGCATCACGCGTGCCGGTTACAACTGGAGCACCTACGGCGAGAACGTCGCCTACGGCTACGAGACCCCCGAGAGCGTCATGGCGGGCTGGATGTCCAGCCCCGGCCACAAGGCGAACATCCTGAACTGTGAGTTCAAGGAGATCGGCGTCGGCCTGGCGCAGCCCAACCATTACTGGACTCAGGACTTCGGAACGGCCCGATAGGCCCGTCCGGCAGCCTTCAGCGGGGGACACCTCACCGAGCCGGCCGGCCACGATGTTCTCGTGGCCGGCCGGCCCGCGGGCGTTCCCGGGACCACTCCCCACGCCCCAAGGCCCTCCCGCTACGGAGCGTCCACGGCGTCCGCGGTGTCCGTGACCGGCCTGACAGTCACGTCCGGTCGCCGAACGCCGCCAGGATCCGCTCGGCGGCCAGCGTGGCCGTCAACTCGCCCTCGCGGACCTGCTGTTCGAGGCCGGGAGCGAGTTCGCGTACGGCCGGATGGGAGCGCAGCCGGCCGAGGAGTTCGTCGTGGACCATGGCCCAGGCCCAGTCGACCTGCTGGTCACGGCGCTTCGCGGCGAGCCGGCCGCCGGCGTCCAGGAGCGTACGGTGCGCTTCCAGCCGGTCCCAGACGGTGTCGAGGCCGGTGGACTCGCGGGCGCTGCAGCTCAGCACCGGTGGGGTCCAGGCGGCATCGGCCGGGTGCATCAGGCGCAGCGCGCCCGCGAGTTCACGGGCGGCGGCACGGGCGTCCCGCTCGTGCGGCCCGTCGGCCTTGTTGACGGCGATGACGTCGGCCAGTTCCAGGACCCCCTTCTTGATGCCCTGGAGCTGGTCGCCGGTACGGGCGAGGGTGAGCAGCAGGAAGGAGTCGACCATGTCGGCCACCGTCGTCTCGGACTGGCCGACGCCGACGGTCTCCACCAGCACCACGTCGTAGCCCGCCGCCTCCATCACCACCATGGACTCGCGGGTCGCCTTCGCCACCCCGCCGAGCGTGCCCGCGCTCGGCGAAGGCCGGACGAAGGCCGCCGGGTCCACGGCGAGGCGCTCCATACGCGTCTTGTCGCCCAGGATGGAGCCGCCGGTCCGGGTCGATGAGGGGTCGACCGCCAGCACCGCGACCCGGTGCCCGAGACCGGTGAGCAGCGTGCCGAAGGCGTCGATGAAGGTCGACTTGCCCACCCCCGGCACCCCGCTGATGCCGATCCGCCGTGCCCTGCCGGTGTGCGGCAGCAGCTCGGTCAGCAGCCGCTGGGCCAGGGCGCGGTGGTCGGCGCGGGTGGACTCGACGAGTGTGATCGCGCGGGCGACGAACGCCCGCTTCCCGTCGAGCACACCCTTGACATAGCTGTCGAGGTCGATGGCCATCCGCGGCTACAGCTCGTCGTGGCCCAGGGCCGCGCCGAGCCGCTGCACCAGGTCGTAGGCCGCGTCGGGGATCACCGTGCCGGGCGGGAAGACCGCCGCGGCACCCATCTCCAGCAGCGTGGGCACGTCCTGCGGGGGGATCACGCCACCGACGACGATCATGATGTCGTCGCGGCCCTCCTCCGCGAGCTGCTCGCGCAGCGCCGGGACGAGGGTCAGATGGCCCGCCGCCAGCGACGAGACGCCCACGATGTGCACGTCCGCCTCGACCGCCTGCCGGGCCACCTCGGCCGGGGTCTGGAACAGCGGGCCGACGTCCACGTCGAAGCCGAGGTCGGCGAAGGCGGTGGCGATCACCTTCTGGCCGCGGTCGTGCCCGTCCTGGCCCATCTTGGCGACGAGGATGCGCGGACGGCGCCCCTCGGCCTCCTCGAACCGGTCGACCAGGCCCCTGGTGCGGTCCACTGAGGGCGACTCCCCTGCCTCGTTGCGGTACACGCCGGAGATCGTACGGATCTGGCCCGCATGCCGTCCGTACACCTTCTCCAGGGCGTCCGAGATCTCGCCGACCGTCGCCTTGGCGCGGGCCGCGTCCACCGCGAGCGCCAGCAGATTGCCCTCCAGGCCGGGCCCCGGGCCCCGCCCGGCGGCCTCGGTCAGCGCCCGCAGCGCGTCCTGGCAGGCCGCCTCGTCACGCTCCTCGCGCAGTCGCCGCAGCTTGGCGATCTGCTGGGCGCGCACGGACGAGTTGTCGACCTTGAGGACGTCGATCTGCTCGTCGTTCTCGACGCGGTACTTGTTGACGCCGATGACCGGCTGGCGGCCGGAGTCGATACGGGCCTGCGTACGGGCGGCCGCCTCCTCCACCCGCAGCTTCGGGATGCCCGCATCGATGGCCTGCGCCATGCCGCCGGCCGCCTCGACCTCCTGGATGTGCTGCCAGGCCCGCCGCGCCAGGTCGTACGTCAGCTTCTCGACGTACGCGCTGCCGCCCCACGGGTCGATCACCCGGCAGGTGCCCGACTCCTGCTGGAGCAGCAGCTGGGTGTTGCGGGCGATGCGTGCGGAGAAGTCGGTCGGCAGCGCCAGCGCCTCGTCGAGGGCGTTGGTGTGCAGCGACTGGGTGTGGCCCTGGGTCGCGGCCATCGCCTCCACGCACGTACGCGTGACGTTGTTGAAGACGTCCTGGGCGGTGAGCGACCAGCCGGAGGTCTGCGAATGGGTGCGCAGAGACAGCGACTTGGCGTTCTTCGGGTCGAACTGCTTGACCAGCTTGGCCCACAGCAGCCGGGCCGCCCGCATCTTGGCGATCTCCATGAAGAAGTTCATGCCGATCGCCCAGAAGAAGGAGAGCCGGGGCGCGAACGCGTCGACGTCGAGCCCCGCGTCCCGCCCGGCCCGCAGGTACTCCACACCGTCGGCGAGGGTGTACGCCAGCTCCAGGTCGGCCGTCGCGCCCGCCTCCTGGATGTGGTAGCCGGAGATGGAGATGGAGTTGTAGCGCGGCATCTTCTGCGAGGTGTACGCGAAGATGTCGGAGATGATCCGCATCGAGGGGCGGGGCGGATAGATGTAGGTGTTGCGGACCATGAACTCCTTGAGGATGTCGTTCTGGATGGTCCCGGCCAGCTTCTCGGGCGGTACGCCCTGCTCCTCCGCCGCCACGATGTAGAGCGCGAGCACCGGCAGCACGGCGCCGTTCATGGTCATCGACACGGTCATCCTGTCCAGCGGGATGCCGTCGAAGAGCTGCCGCATGTCGTAGATGGAGTCGATGGCGACGCCCGCCATGCCGACGTCACCGGTGACGCGCGGGTGGTCGCTGTCGTAGCCGCGGTGCGTGGGCAGGTCGAAGGCGACCGACAGGCCCTTCTGTCCGGCGGCGAGGTTGCGCCGGTAGAAGGCGTTGGACTCCTCGGCGGTGGAGAAGCCGGCGTACTGGCGGATCGTCCACGGCTGGTTGACGTACATCGTCGGATAGGGCCCGCGCAGATACGGCGCCACACCCGGGTACGTGCCGAGGAAGTCCAGGCCCTCCACGTCACGGCCGGTGTAGAGCGGCTTGACGGCGATGCCCTCCGGGGTCTCCCAGAGCAGGTCGTCGGCGCTGCTGCCGGTCGACTCCTTCACGGCCGCTCGCCACTGCTCCTCCGTGGCCTCGGCAGGGGCTCCGGGGCCCAGGGGGACCTCCGAGAAGTCAGGAATCTGCATCACGCCGCCACTCCCATGCGGTCCAGGACGGAGGACAGGACGCTCACGGCGTCGCAGCCCGCGAAGACGTAGTCGTCGACGTCGGTGTGCTCGCCGGGCCTGCCCGCGAGGAACACCCGCTCGGCGCCCGCCGACTTGAGCGCCTTGGCGACCTCCGCGGCCTGCTCCTCGTACAGCGCGTCGCTGGAGCAGAGGCAGGCGACGGTCGCCCCGCTGCGGGCGAACGCCTCTGCGGCCGTGGCGGCATCGACCGTCACCGGGTCGTGGACCGGCTCGACGCCGCCGGCCTGGAAGAGGTTCGAGGCGAAGGAGACCCGGGCGGTGTGCGCCGAGGCCGGGCCGAGCGCGGCGAGGAAGACACGCGGCCGGGTGCCGGTCGCGGCCAGATGGGCGTCGGAGCGGGCACGCAGCTCCTCGTACGCCTCGTCGCGGCGCACCCGGGGCAGGCCCTGCGGATGCTCAGGCGCCTCGGGCGCGGGCTCGCGCTCGACGGGCTTCTCCGCCAGATGCGGGAACTCACTGACGCCGGTGATGGGTTCGCGGCGCTTGGCGAGACGCTTCTTGCGCTCCGCCCAGGTGGCCGCGAGCCGGTCGCCGACCAGACCCGAGCGCAGGGCCGCCTCCTGGCCGCCCGCCCGCTCCAGCTCCTGGAAGAACGCCCAGGCTGCTTCGGCGAGTTCGTCGGTGAGACGCTCCACGTACCAGGAGCCACCGGCCGGGTCGGCGACCCGGCCCAGATGCGACTCCTCCAGCAGGATCGAGGAGGTGTTCCGGGCGATCCGGCGGGCGAACGCGTCCGGCAGGCCGAGCTCGTGGTCGAAGGGCAGTACGGTCACCGCATCGGCCCCGCCCACGCCCGCGCCCAGGGTGGCGATCGTCGTACGCAGCATGTTCACGTACGGGTCGCGGCGGGTCATCATCACCGGCGAGGTCACCGCGTGCTGGCGCTGCGCCGCCGCGTCCCCGGCGTCGGCTCCGGTGGCCCCGGACACCTCGGCGACCCGGGCCCACAGCCGGCGGGCCGCGCGCAGTTTGGCGACGGTCAGGAACTGGTCGGCGGTGGCCGCGTACCGGAACTCCAGCTGCCGGCAGGCCGCGTCGACCGTAAGACCTGCTCCGGTGAGGTGACGCAGATACGCCACACCGGTCGCGAGCGAAGCACCCAGCTCCTGGGCGGCGGAGGCCCCGGCCTCGTGGTACGGCAGCGCGTCCACGGTCAGCGCCCGCAGCCCCGGGTACTCCTCGTGGCAGCGCCGCGCCAGCTCCACGGCCTCGTCCACGTGGCGTACGGGGCCGCCGGTACGGGCGGCGTGCCCGAGCGGGTCCGCGCCGAGGTTTCCGCGTGCCGCGTCACGGGAGACGCCCCGCTCCTCGTAGAGCCGCAGCAACTCACCCGCGGCCGCGGCGGTTTCGTCCCCCGCGTCGAGCACCACCGGCGCCAGGTCGAGGTAGACCCCGTCCAGGGCCCGGGCGAGACCGGAGACCGGCACGCCGGTGCCGCCCACGGTCAGCCACAGCGAGGTGACGCCGTTCTCCAGGTCGGTGAGCACGGCCTCGTTGGCGCGTGCGGGCTCCGGCAGCGCATGCCGCTGGCGTACGTCCCAGCCGCCGACCGGCCTGCCACCGCGCACATACGGCGCGAAGCCCGGGTATCCGGCTTCGGGCACGGAGTCCCGCGCGGTGTACAGGGGCCGGGCCACGAGCCCGTCTTCCAGCGTCGTCGCCAGCGTCTCCTCGGCCGCGTCCCCGGACACGTCCTTGCCCGACTTGCGCAGCACGCCTTCGACAAGGCGCTGCCACTGCTCGTGGGTGGCGTCCGGGAAATCGGCGGCGAGCGTAAGCCCGTCCTCGGGCAGAACCGTCATGCTCGGATGCTAGGACAGGCTTACGGATGAGCAGCAGAGCGGACGGCTGTGACCTTGCCCTCTTGTTGCTGGTGTTTCCCCACGGATGGATTCGGGAGCCGCCGTACCCGCAGAGGCGTACCCGTGGATCCGTACCCGCAGACGTGTGCCCGCAGGCGTGTACCCGCAGACGAGGGAAAAATCTTCTCCGAGGTGTCGAGAACACCGCTCCGGCTCCGACGTCCCCTGTGAGAGTTGCCCACAAGGGGCGGCATCCCACCCGAGGGAGCGAAACCATGAAGTATCTGGTGATGGTCCAGGGCTCGCAGGCCGACTACGACGCGATGAGCGGCAAGGCGTCCGAGCACAGCCCGGTCTGGAGCGAGAAGGACCTGCAGGCGATGTTCGCCTTCATGGAGGCCGTCAACAACGACCTGGCCGAGTCGGGGGAGCTGGTGGACGCGCAGGGGCTGGTCGAGCCCGCGCAGACCCGCTTCGTGAGCGCGGGCAAGGACGGCCGGCCCGTGATCTCGGACGGTCCTTACGGCGAGACGAAGGAGCTGCTCTGCGGGTACTGGGTACTGGACTGCGAGAGCCTCGACCGGGTCACGGAGATCGCGGCCCGTATCACCCAGTGCCCGGTCCCCGAGGGCGCGCCCGACTACCCGGTGGTCATCCGTCCGATCCAGGACGGCGGAGGCGATCTGTGCCCGTGACGCGTACGACCGACGTCGAGGACCTGCTGCGCCGCCACGCGCCGCAGGTCCTCGGCGCGCTGGTACGCAGGTACGGACGCTTCGACCCGGCCGAGGACTCCGTACAGGAGGCGCTGCTCGCCGCCGCGCAGCAGTGGCCCGAGGAGGGTGTGCCGGACAATCCGCGCGGCTGGCTGATCAGGGTGGCCTCGCGCCGGCTGACCGACCAGCTGCGCAGCGACGAGGCGCGGCGGCGGCGCGAGGAGACGGCCGCGCAGCTCACGCCCCGCGACGCGTTCACCGCACCGCCCCCCGGTGAGAACCGGGCCCCGTCCGATGACGACACCCTCACGCTGCTGTTCCTCTGCTGCCACCCCGAGCTGACGCCCGCCGCGCAGATCGCGCTCACCCTGCGGGCCGTCGGCGGTCTGACGACGGCCGAGATCGCCCGCGCGATGCTGGTGCCCGAGGCGACGATGGCGCAGCGCATCAGCCGGGCCAAGGCGAGGATCAAGGGCGTGCCGTTCCGGCAGCCGGGTCCCGAGGACCGCGACCAGCGTCTGGCCGCCGTGCTCCAGGTGCTGTACCTGATCTTCAACGAGGGCCATACGGCGACATCGGGGGCCGCCCTGCACCGTGCCGACCTCGCCCATGAGGCGATCCGGCTGACCCGGTCCGTACGCAGGCTCCTGCCCCGGGAGGGTCCGGTCACCGGGCTGCTGGCCCTGATGCTGCTCACCGAGGCCCGCAGCGCGGCGCGCACCGGCCCGCACGGCGAGCTGATTCCCCTCGACGAACAGGACCGCTCCCTGTGGAACCGGGACGCGATCGCCGAGGGCACGGCTCTGGTGGAGGAGGCGCTCTCCGAGGGCCCGGCCGGCGCGTATCAGCTGCAGGCGGCGATCGCGGCCCTGCACGACGAGGCGGCACGGGCGGAGGACACCGACTGGCCGCAGATCCTGGCCCTCTACGACGTTCTGGTGAGCCGCGCTCCCGATCCGATGGCCGAGCTGGGCAGGGCGGTGGCGGTCGCGATGGTGTCGGGCCCGGAGGCGGGGCTGGCGGAAGTGGCGAAACTGGAGGACCGGCTGACGGGTCATCACCGGCTCGACGCCGTACGCGCCCATCTCCTGGAGAAGGCCGGGGACGCGGAGGCCGCGCGTGCGGCCTACCAGCGGGCGGCCCAGGGCACCCTCAGCGTGCCCGAGACCCGCTACCTCCAGATGCGGGCGGCCCGGCTGCGCCCGTGAGCCGCGGGCCATGCGCGCGAGCCGCGAGCCACGAGCCATGAACCGCAAGCCATGAACCGCGAGCCATGGGGCCATGAGGAAGTCCGGTACGAGCTCTGGTCATTCATCTGACCCGCCAGTACCTTACCGCTCAGTAAGTTCCTGTCTCCCTCCTGCCCCACGCCTCCAGGAGCGCACCGTGAAGACAGCACTCTCCCCTGCCCTCGCCGCGATCGCCGCGGCTCTCGCGGTCACCGTCGCCTCGGCGGCCCCGGCACCCGCGAGCACCCCCACGGACGGCCTCCGTGAGGTGCTGTTCGTCGGCAACAACTGGGAGGGCACCGCCGATGTACTCGAATCGTCCGGCTCCCTCACGAAAGTCGGGCGGATCAACGTCGTCCCGGACAAGGACGAGCGGCTGCTGGAGATCTATCTCAACCCGGTGAAGCTCGCCTACTTCCTCGGGATACGGATGTCCGTCGGCGAGGGACACGACCAGTTCGTGGACGACATGTACTCCACCCCGGACGGGTCGGCCGTCGTCGTGTCCCGGCCGAGCTTCGCCGACGTCGTCTCGATCGACGTGGCCACCGGCCGGGTCAACTGGCGCTTCCCCGTGTCCGGTTTCCGCTCCGACCACATGGCCGTCTCCCCGGACGGCACGCGCGTCGCCGTATCCGCGTCCACGGCCAACACCGTGCATGTCCTCGACATCGACACCGGCCGCCAGACCGGCTCGTTCAAGACCGGCGACAAGCCGCACGAGAACGTCTTCACGGCCGACGGCAAGTACATCTGGAACAGCGCGATCGGCGAGGTCAACACCGCCCTCGACGACCCCCTCTTCGACTGGACGAAGGGGGATCGCAAGATCACCGTCGTCGACGCGCACACCTACCGGACCGTGAAGGTCATCGACATGCGGGAGCGGCTGGATGCCTTCGGCCGCAAGGACCTGTCCGACGCGGTACGGCCGGTGGCCTTCACGCCCGACGAATCGAAGCTCTACTTCCAGGTGTCGTTCTTCAACGGCTTCCTCGAGTACGACGTCGCCGCCGACCGGATCACCCGCCAGAAGACCCTCCCGAAGAACCCGGACACCAGCGAGGACCGCACGACCTGGGTCAACGACTCACGCCACCACGGCATGTCGATGAGCCCGAAGGGCGACAAGATCTGCATCGCCGGGACGATGGACGACTACGCGACGGTCGTCGACCGGTCGACGCTCCAGGAAGGGCCGCTCGTCACTGCCTCGAAGCCGTACTGGGCGACCGTGAGTGGGGACGGCAAGTCCTGCGTCATCTCCGAGAGCGGCGCCGACTCGGTCACCGCCATCGACTTCGCGACCGGCCGGAAGGTGGCGTCCGTGCCGGTCGGGGACCACCCGCAGCGGGTACGGCTCGGCCATGTGGCGGCCGACTGGACGGGTCCTTCGGCTGCGCGGGAATAGCCCTGGCCCAGTAGGAGCGGCCGGGACGCGACGGACTGGCGGCCCGATGGTCCGGACGGGACGATCGGAGCATGACCCGCACGTTTGACCACCTGGTGGCCGAGGCCGAGTCCGTGTCCGTGGCCGGCTGGGACTTCTCCTGGCTGGACGGGCGTGCCACCGAGCAGCGCCCGTCCTGGGGCTACCAACGGCTGATGAGCGAACGGCTTGCCCGCGCCGCCGCCGCCCTGGACATCCAGACCGGCGGCGGCGAGGTCCTCGCCGGAGCCCCGAAGCTGCCGCCGCTGATGGTCGCCACCGAGGCCTGGCCGCCGAACGTCGAGAAGGCCACCAGGCTGCTCCACCCGCTGGGGGCCGCCGTCGTCGTGGACCCGGACGAGCCGCCGCTCCCGTTCGGCGACGCGGCCTTCGACCTGGTCGTCAGCCGGCATCCGGTGACCGTCTGGTGGGACGAGATCGCCCGCGTACTCCGTCCGGGCGGCACCTACTTCTCCCAGCAGGTCGGTCCCGCCAGCGTCTTCGAGCTGGTCGAGTACTTCCTCGGGCCCCAGCCGGAGGAGGTACGGCGTGCCCGCCGTCCGGAGGACGCCGAGGCGGCCGCCGAGGCCGCGGGGCTGGAGATCATCGACCTGCGCTCGGAGTCGCTGCGTACCGAGTTCTTCGACATCGGCGCGGTGATCTACTTCCTGCGGAAGGTGGTCTGGATGGTCCCGGGCTTCACCGTGGCGCAGTACCGGGGCCGGCTCCGCGAGCTCCACGACCGGATCGGGACGGAGGGCCCGTTCGTGGCGCACACGACCCGCTTCCTGATCGAGGCCCGCAAGCCCGGCTGACGGACCGGCTGTCGGACGGGACGTGCATGGCGACCGCACCGGAGGGATCATCGGGGGCATGAGCCCCACGATTCATCTCGCCCAGCAGCCCGAAGCCGACGAACTACTCGGGCGCAGCCCGCTGGCCGCCCTGGTCGGCATGCTGCTCGACCAGCAGGTCCCGATGGAGTGGGCCTTCTCGGGCCCGTACACGATCGCCCAGCGCCTCGGCGGCGACGACCTGGACGCCCACGAGATCGCGGCCCAGGACCCGGATGCCTTCGTCGCGTTGCTGTCCGAGAAGCCGGCGGTGCACCGCTACCCGGGCTCCATGGCCAAGCGGATCCAGCAGCTGTGCCAGTACCTGGTGGACGAGTACGACGGCGATCCGACCGCACTGTGGAAGGACGCCTCGTCGGGCAAGGAGCTCCTCGCCCGGCTCAATGCACTGCCCGGCTTCGGCAAGCAGAAGTCCCAGATCTTCCTGGCGCTGCTGGGCAAGCAGTTCGGCGTCACGCCCGCGGGCTGGCGGGAGGCGGCGGGGGCGTACGGCGAGGCGGGTTCGTACCGTTCGGCGGCGGACATCACGGGTCCCGAGTCGCTGGCCAAGGTGCGTGCGCACAAGCAGGAGATGAAGCGCGCGGCGAAGGCGGCCAAATGACACACAAGTACGCCCGAAGAAGTACTAGTTGATGTCAATACTGCTAAACATCACGTGAGTTGCGGCACAACTGTTCACAGAACACTCAGAGATCGCTAACTTCCCCTCAACCTCATTCATACAGGGAAGGACCTCTGTGACCGCGACCCATCGCAGAGCCATGGCCACCCTGGCCGCAGCCGCACTCGCGACCCCGCTCCTGCTGGCATCCGCCTCCCCCGCCACCGCACACCGGCACGACCCTGCCAAGGAAGCGGCCAAGGAAGCAGCCAAGCTCTCCAAGAAGCTGGTCCGCGAGTCGTCCGCCAAGGACGCCTTCAAGCACCTGCAGAAGTTCCAGCAGATAGCCGAGAGCACCGGCGGCAACCGTGCCGCCGGAACGCTGGGCCACGACGCGTCCGCGGCGTACGTCTACCAGCAGCTGAAGAAGGCCGGGTACGACGTCTCGTACCAGGACTTCGAGTTCATGTACACCGAGACCCAGGCCGAGAAGCTGTCGGTGGTCTCGCCCGCGCCGCGCGATGTCGCGATATCCGCGATGACCTACACCAAGTCGACGCCCGTCGGCGGTGTGAAGGCGGACCTGGTCGCCGCGCCCGTCGACGCCGACGGCACCAACGGCTGCGAGCCCACGGACTTCGCCGCCGGCACCTTCACCGGCAAGGTCGCGCTGATCAAGCGCGGCGGCTGCACGTTCGCCGCCAAGCAGGAGAACGCGGCGGCCGCGGGCGCGATCGGCGCGGTGATCTACAACAACACCACGGGCGCGCTGTCCGGCACGCTCGGCGGCCCGGAGGCCGGCAAGATCCCGACCGGCGGCATCACGCTCGCCGAGGGCGAGAAGCTCGCCGCGGACCTCGCCAAGGGCCCGGTGAGCATCAACTTCGAGATCCGCCAGCTCCAGGAGAAGCGGACCACCCGCAACGTCATCGCGGAGACCAAGCACGGCAACGCCGCCAACACGGTGATGCTCGGCTCCCACCTGGACTCCGTGGTGGCCGGCCCCGGCATCAACGACAACGGCTCCGGCTCCGCCGGTCTGCTCGAAGTCGCCCTGGAGCTCGCCGAGTCCCACAAGCGGCCCACCAACAAGGTGCGCTTCGCCTGGTGGGGCGCGGAGGAGAACGGCCTGCTCGGCTCCGAGCACTACGTCGCGAACCTCAGCGAGCTGGGCAAGAAGGAGATCAAGCTCTACCTCAACTTCGACATGATCGCCTCGCCGAACTACGGCCTGTTCGTGTACGACGGCGACAACTCGGACGGTGTCGGCGCGCCGGCGGGCCCGGCGGGCTCCGCGCAGCTCGAGCGCGACATCAACGAGTTCATGGACAAGCAGGGCAAGCCGCACGAGGGCACGGACTTCACCGGTCGCTCCGACTACGGCCCGTTCATCGAGGTCGGCATCCCGTCCGGCGGCACCTTCACCGGCGCGGAGGGCATCAAGACCGCCGCGCAGGCGGAGAAGTTCGGCGGCACGGCCGGGGTCGCGTACGACGCGTGCTACCACGCCAAGTGCGACGACATCAAGAACATCAACATGACGGCGTTCGACGTCAACATCGACGTCATCGCCAACGCGGTCGGCACGTACGCCCTGGACCTGAGCTCGCTGCGCAAGCCGGTCGTCACCGTCCCGACGGACGGCGGCGCGGGCAGCGGCGGAGGCCTGCACGACGGCCACGACCACGAGGTGACGGAGTAACGGAGTAACGGGGCTCCGCCCCGGACCCCCGGACGGTACCGGGCGCTTCGAAGCATGCCCGGTACCGTCCACTCGGCCCGTGTGTCCGCCCTCGGTCGCCGGACGGGCTCCTTCGGAGTACCGGCCGGCGATCGAGGCGCGGGGGTCCGAGGGCAGTGCCCTCGGACCGGTGCGCGGGCACACGCTTACACGCCCTAGGGCCGGCCCCGAGATGGCGTAGCCGACGGCGACTTTCCCCGCCTCTTTCCCCGCCTCGTCGGGAAGCGTCCCCGCGTCGGGCGGGGTGCGCGGGCGACGACGGCTCGGGATCGGTCATGACACAGCCCCTACTTCCGGGTTTGCGAGGCTTTTGAGGGGTTTTGATCGGCATCGCACCCGCGCCGCGTGGCTGCGCCGAGAGCCTCTTGCCAGGTAGGCTTTCCGTGTGATCTTCAAGCGCATCGGCAACGGGCGGCCGTATCCCGACCACGGCCGGGAAAGCACCCGGCAGTGGGCGGATGTAGCGCCGCGCCCGGTCCGCCTCGATCAGCTCGTGACCACCAAGGGCCAGCTGGATCTCGAGACCCTGCTCGCCGAGGACTCCACCTTCTACGGCGATCTCTTCGCGCACGTCGTGAAGTGGCGTGGCGATCTGTATCTCGAGGACGGGCTGCACCGCGCCGTGCGCGCGGCACTCCAGCAGCGGCAGGTGCTGCACGCCCGCGTGCTGGAGATGGACTGACAGCCGAACGGCTGAACCGCAGCCGGACCGACCGCCGGGCCTGCACCCGGGCGGCCCCGTTCGGCCCCCTACCCGGGCAGTTGTACGACCCGTACGGCCCAGTTTCCGATCCATACGGCCGCAGTCGGGTGATCGTTTAGTAGGCATGCTCACGGGACCGCATTACGCTGCGCCCATGAGCATGCTCACTCCCCCAGGCATGGGCGGAAAATACCGCATTACGGGCAACGCCTATCCACGCATGCGCCGCCCTCGTCGCCGCCGCAGGATCGTGCTCGCAGCAACCGCCGCCGTGGCCCTCATCGGCCTCGCCGGCTGGGGAACGCTGCAGCTCATCGACGTCTTCACGGACAGCGGCCAGAAGACCACGGCCAAGAGCCGCGCCGCGGCCTGCAAGCCCGCGGCCCGCGCCTCCGCCGCCCCCGCGCCGCCGAAGCCCGGCCAGATCACGGTGAACGTCTACAACGCCACCCCGCGCGGCGGACTCGCCAAGGCCACCGCCGACGAGCTGCGCAAACGCGGCTTCGCCATCGGCAAGGTGGGCAATGCCCCGGCGGCGTACGACAAGAAGGTCCCGGGCACCGCGCTGCTGCTGGGCCCGCCGGCCGCGTACGCGGGATCGTTCCGCGTGCTCGGCACGCAGCTGCCGCGCGCCGAGCTCAGGGCCGACGCCCGCGCGACCACGGACGTCGACCTGATCCTGGGCACCGCCTTCAAGACGCTGAACACCAAGCCGGTCGCGGACCAGGCGATGGCCGCCCTGTCCAAGCCGGCCGCGCCGGTGTGCGAGCCGGACACCCCCTGAGCGGGTGCCCGGCTACTCCGCCGGGGCTACTCCGCAGGGGTTATTCCGCCGCGCCGTACATGCGGTCGCCCGCGTCACCCAGGCCCGGGACGATGTAGCCGTGCTCGTTGAGCCGCTCGTCGACCGAGGCCGTGACGACCGTGACCGGCGTGCCCGCCAGCTCGCGCTCCATCACCTCGACGCCCTCGGGCGCCGCCAGCAGCACGACCGCGGTCACATCGTCGGCGCCGCGCTTGATCAGCTCCTGGATCGCCGCGACGAGCGTGCCGCCGGTGGCCAGCATCGGGTCGAGCACGTACACCTGGCGGCCGGAGAGGTCCTCCGGCATGCGCGTCGCGTACGTGGACGCCTCCAGCGTCTCCTCGTTGCGGATCATCCCGAGGAAGCCCACCTCGGCGGTCGGCAGCAGCCGCACCATGCCGTCGAGCATGCCGAGACCGGCCCGCAGGATCGGCACCACCAGCGGCCGCGGCCGGGAGAGCTTGACGCCCGTGGTCCGCGACACCGGGGTCTGGATGTCGATCTGCTCGGTGCGCACATCGCGCGTGGCCTCGTACGCGAGCAGGGTCACCAGCTCGTCGGCCAGCCGCCGGAAGGTGGGGGAATCGGTGCGCTGATCGCGCAGGGTGGTGAGCTTGTGCGCCACCAGGGGGTGGTCGACGACGTGGATCCGCATGGACTCAACAGTAGCCGGGGCTGGCGTCGGGACAGGGTCCGGAGGGAAGGTGGGACATACCCTTCCAGCGCTGAGGTGGTGTGGCCGTTGCGGGACCGGGAACAGCAGAACCACGAGCAGCAGCAGGAACAGCGGCCGAAGCAGGAAACAGAGCAGGAATCGGAGCAGGAGAGCGACGCCGAGCGAAGGCGGCGGCGCGCCCAGTTCCTCCGCGAACTCCACGAGGCCAAGGCGCTGCGCGACCGCGTCCAGCCTCGCCGCGCCCGCGCGGCCCGGATGCGCCAGGCGATGCGTATGCGCACCTTCCGCTGGTGAGTCTCGGCGTGCCCGCGCAGCGCTCTCGGTGAGCCCTCTCACTGAACGCGGACACGACGCAACGTCGGAAGACCTCTCGCGAAGCCGTTGTTTCTGCCACGATTCCGAGTGGGCGGGGCACGAGCAGCGCACCGCCGGTCGTCACAACTCTGATCAGTGGGAGAGTCACGGTGTACTTCGCCGCACTGCTCGCGCGCACCGAAGACGGGTGGGAAGCGAGCGACACAGAGCTCGACGATGTGGAGACCCTGTCGGATCTGACCGACTTGGCCCGCGAGGCCTCGGTGAACGAGGACACGGTGCTCGCCTTCATCGAGCAGGAGGACACATGGTTCGGCGTCGTCCGGGTGGACGGCGAGGACGACCCTCGGGTCTTCGTCTCGGACGCCGCCTCGGCAGCCCGCTCCTCGTACGGAGCCATGCTCACGGACGAGCTGCTCGGCAAGGACGGGGATGAGGACGACGAGCTGGACTCGCTCGACCTCGACGGCACGGAGGACGGCGAGCCGGAGGCCGAGGAGGACACGGCGGAGGAGTCCGACGCGGTCCCTTCCGGGCCGCTCGGGGAATCCGACCTCCTCGCGGACCTCGGCATGTCCGCGAAGCAGCTGTGCTCACTCAGCACGGACGCGCTGACCGAGATCGCCGACACGCTCGGCGCCTCCGAGATCCTGGAGGCCGTCCGATAGTGACGGACCCGGTACGGGCGCCCTGGGAGGCGCCCATGCGGCTCGCGCTCGACGAGGCCGCACGTGCGCCGCTGACCGGGGACGTCCCGGTCGGCGCCGTCGTGCTGGCCGAGGACGGCACGGTCCTGGCCACCGGTCACAACGAGCGCGAGCTGACCGGCGACCCGACCGGGCACGCGGAGGTGCTCGCGCTCCGCAGGGCCGCGACGAAGCGCGGGACATGGCGGCTGACCGGCTGCACGCTCGTCGTGACCCTGGAGCCGTGCACGATGTGCGCGGGCGCGCTGGTGCTGTCCCGGGTGGACCGGGTGGTCTACGGCGCACGGGACGAGAAGGCGGGCGCGGCCGGCTCGCTGTGGGACGTCGTGCGGGACCGGCGGCTCAACCATCGCCCGGAAGTGATCCACGGGGTGCTGGAAGAGGCGTGCGCGGAGCAGCTGACGGCGTTCTTCCGGGAGTCCCGGGACGGCCCCGGGGACGGCCCCCGGGAGGGCGCCGGGCAAGGCTTCCCGGACCGCTGATCGATACCGATTTCAGAGCACGGCCCACCTTGGGCTAAGCTCTCTCCCGGTAGCGTGTCCGAGCGGCCGAAGGAGCTCGCCTCGAAAGCGAGTGTGGCGCAAGTCACCGAGGGTTCAAATCCCTCCGCTACCGCTTCTGGAAGGGCCCCGGTGCTGAGCACCGGGGCCCTTCGGCATGTGGTGGGGCAGGCTTGTACGGCCGGGCGAAGGGCCCCGGTCGCCGGGCCTTTCACCCTTGAAACGCTCAGTTAGACTCACGCGACTCACAGGGCCGCAGGGGAGGCAGGACCGATGGTGCAAACGAAGAAGATTGCTCTGTACGTGGTCGTCGTCTTCGTGCTGTACACGATCATCACCTCCCCGGCCAGGGCGGCGGACCTGGTCCAGGTAGGGTTCGAGGGCATATCGAGCGCCGCGCAGGGCGTCGGCGAGTTCATGACCGAGCTCATCAACTAGGAGTGCCCCCGTGATCCGCCATCTGGTCCTCTTCAAGCTCAACGAGGGTGTCGAGCGCGACGAGCCCCGTGTCGTCGCCGGTGCGAAGGCCTTCGCGGAGCTCGGCGGACAGATCCCGGAGCTGGAGTTCTGGGAGTGCGCCTGGAACATCACGGACCGGCCGGTCGCGTACGACTTCGCGATCAACTCGGCCGTCGCGGACAAGGACGCCCTCACGCGCTACATCGAGCACCCGGCCCACCAGGCGGCCGCCGGACAGTGGCGCGAGTTCGCCACGTGGGTGATCGCCGACTACGAGTTCTGAGCTCCCCGGCTCCCCGGCCTCCAGGCTCCTCACCGCAAAGGTGAGGAGCCTTTTGTTACTTGTGCCCCAACTTGCCCTCAACACGGCGTTATCCGGTGCTTGCACACAGTGGACATGTCTTGTGATGCTATGACCGCTTTTGATGGATGAGTTGACCGTCTTTGACCGCTGTTCATTGCCCGCTGTTCGACTGCCGTTCGACCGCGAAGGGGTGGCGAGACCGTGCCGGCCAGTACTGCGCCTCAAGTGCCGCCCCAGAACGAGAGCGAAGGCCGGACCAAGCCCCAGAGCCGGGGCGCGGACACCAGGGCGCTGACCCAGGTACTGTTCGCCGAGCTCAAGGACCTGGAGCCGGGCAGCGCCGAGCACACGCGGGTGCGCGCCGCGCTCATCGAGGCCAATCTGCCACTGGTGCGGTACGCGGCGGCCCGCTTCCGCAGCCGCAACGAGCCGATGGAGGACGTGGTCCAGGTCGGCACGATCGGCCTGATCAACGCGATCGACCGGTTCGACCCGGAGCGCGGGGTGCAGTTTCCGACGTTCGCCATGCCGACGGTGGTCGGCGAGATCAAGCGGTACTTCCGGGACAACGTACGGACCGTGCACGTGCCGCGCCGGCTGCATGAGCTGTGGGTGCAGGTCAACGGCGCGACCGAGGACCTGACGACGACTCACGGGCGGACCCCGACGACCGCCGAGATCGCCGAGCGGCTCAAGATCTCCGAGGAGGAGGTGCTCGCCTGCATCGAGGCGGGGCGGTCGTACCACGCGACCTCACTGGAGGCGGCACAGGAGGGCGACGGGCTGCCGGGCCTGCTCGACCGACTCGGCTACGAGGACCCGGCGCTCGCCGGAGTCGAACACCGCGATCTCGTACGCCATCTCCTCGTACAACTGCCCGAACGCGAGCAGCGGATCCTTCTGCTGCGCTACTACAGCAATCTGACGCAGTCACAGATCAGCGCGGAGCTGGGAGTTTCGCAGATGCATGTGTCAAGGCTCCTCGCCCGCAGCTTCGCACGATTGAGATCCGCAAACAGGATCGAGGCGTAACCAAAACGGGTAGACCCCTTTCAGCCCATTTCGAGCCACACAAAAGCGGCAGACCCCCCTTTTCCTGCGTCGATCTGACGCTGTGTTGTCGACTTGTCACTACAGCGTGTTGCCGACATGTGACATTCTGCGGGAACCGCGTTTGCCGCGGCCCCGCCTCCGGTATTCAGGTGGAGGCTGCGTTCCTCCGATGGTCGCGGCCGCCGCGACCGTCCGCGACCTCCAGGGGGTGGCATGTCCGCAGAACAGGGCAGCTCGAAGGTGCTCACGCTCACGCAGAGCGCTCCCTCGCCCGAAGCGCTTCCGGCGCCCGAACCCATGGACACCCCGGCAGCCATGGAGACCTCGGTGGCCGTCGAAGCGCCGGGAGCAATCGACACCCGCACGCTCTCGCGCTCGCTCTTCCTGCGGCTGGCCGCTCTGGACCAGGACAGCCCGGAGCGTACGTACGTACGCGACACGCTCATCGAGCTCAACCTGCCGCTGGTGCGGTACGCGGCGGCCCGCTTCCGCAGCCGCAACGAGCCGATGGAGGACATCGTCCAGGTCGGCACGATCGGCCTGATCAAGGCGATCGACCGGTTCGACTGCGAACGGGGCGTGGAGTTCCCGACGTTCGCGATGCCGACCGTCGTCGGCGAGATCAAGCGCTTCTTCCGTGACACGAGCTGGTCGGTGCGGGTGCCGCGCCGACTGCAGGAGCTGCGGCTCGCGCTGACGAAGGCGAGCGACGAGCTCGCCCAGAAGCTCGACCGCTCGCCGACGGTTCCCGAACTCGCGGCGGTGCTGGGCGTGTCGGAGGAGGACGTGGTCGACGGCCTCGCCGTCGGCAACGCGTACACCGCGTCCTCGCTGGACTCGCCCTCCCCGGAGGACGACGGCGGCGAGGGATCCCTCGCGGACCGGCTCGGCTACGAGGACAGCGCCCTGGAAGGCGTCGAGTACCGCGAGTCCCTGAAGCCGCTGCTGGCCAAACTCCCGCCGCGCGAACGCCAGATCATCATGCTGCGCTTCTTCGCGAACATGACGCAGTCGCAGATCGGCGAGGAGGTCGGCATCTCCCAGATGCACGTGTCGCGCCTGCTGACGCGGACGCTGGCGCAGCTGCGCGAGGGCCTCATCGCGGACTGATGTGAATGTGTGGGGGCCGACGCCCACACACCCCCACCGGACGGCGCGGCGAGGCACTGCCCCACGCCCCGCACACGGCAGCGGCGCGCCGCACTGCCCGGGCTTACGGGGAACGGCCGCCCATCGGCCCGGCCTCGGGGCTGCGCCCCCACACCTGGCCCCGGTCGCCCGGCTGCGACGCGGCGCGCAGTGCCCAGGGGTGTCTTCGGCTGCTGACGGGTTCCTAATTGACGAGGCGTCAGACAAACTGACGCGATGGGACGCAAGCGGATCGGGTTCGGACTGCTCGCGGGTGCGTTGTGCCTCGGCGGGGCGCTCGCCGCATGCGCGGAAGGGGAGCAGGGCGACGGGTATGCGGCCGTCGGGGCCGCGGGCGCCGGGGCCGCGGGCGCCGGGGCCGAGAAAGGGCCGGCGGGAGTCGTGCCGCCCTCCGGGAAGGTCGAGTTCGTGCCGCTCGACAGCGCGGCGCCTTCGCGGGCGGCCGGGCAGCCGCGCAGCCCTACCGGCACAGCGCCGGAGGCCGGCCCGGATACGCATACGGGTCGGGGCACGAACACCGGCACGGACACGGACGCGCCGAACACACCGGCGACCCCGGAGGCTCCCGGGGCACCCGGGACATCGACCCCCGGGCCGCAGCCCGGCACCGGTGTCGGCACCCCGCCGACATCACCCGGCGCCACCCCGCCCCCGTCACCGCCGCCCGGCCCCGCCGTGCTGGTGGTCGGGGAGCCGCGTCGGGCACCCGCGGACAAGCGGTGGTGCGAGAACGTCACCGTGGACTTCCACAACAGCGGTGGCATGCCCGTGCGGTCGGGCACCGTCACCTTCGCCACGCACATCATCGGCGCGCTCGGCATCGACTGGGCGACGATCGAGTCCGCTCAGCCGCTGCCCGCGCCCATCACCGCCGGGGCGACACGGACGACGACGTACAGGGTGTGCGTGGAGTCCTGGCGCGTCCCCCTGGGCATGCACATCGACACCCAGGACGTGCGCGCCTCGTACCAGTCCTAGTGCCGCGACCGGCAATGTTTGGACGCGACAGGGCAAAGCTTGCCGGGAGGGGCACTAGCCAGCGCCGGGGGACCAGTGCCGGCCGGCAGGCGGACCGGTACTAGCCCAGCGCGAGCCAGGCGACCGCGCCGAGGATCGCGATCACGGCGACGACGCCGACGATCAGCCCGACCCGCGGCCCTGCCGACGCGGACTGTGCCGCGCCGCGGCCGCCGCGCTGCGGGCCACCCTCGTCGACGAAGGCGCGGAACATCTGGGTGCTGCCCGCCGGGTCGTAGTTGCCCTCGGGACCCTGGGGGGCTTGGGGGTTGTGTGCCATGGAGCAGGACCCTAGCGAACCCGGGTGACCCGCCCAACCCCCGGCCCGTCGCCATCGCGAGATGCACCCAACACGTCCGCACCATGACCTCGCACATGCAAAGCCTTTTGCGTTCCTTTACCCGGTGTGGCTCATTTTCGTTTGCCTGCAGCAACCAACCTCTTCTATGGTTGCCCTAAGCAACAAGATGGGGGTGTCCATGGCCGCGCGGAGTCAGTACGAGGAGCTGGCCCGGCAGATCAGCGCGATGGGCGCGGTCAAACGGGGCGTCGCACGCCTGCTCCCCGCCGAGTGCCCGTCCGGCTCCGCCGCCGTGCTCTCGCTCCTCGGCCGGTTCGGGGAGATGCGGATGAGCCGGCTCGCCGAGCTTCTCGCCGTCGACATGTCCGTCACCAGTCGGCATGTGGCGCACGTCGCCGAGCGCGGCTGGATCGAACGGTCACCCGACCCGGACGACCGGCGCTCGCGCATCCTGCGGCTCACCCCCGCGGGCGAGGAGCAACTCGCCGACCTCGGCCGGCGCACCACCGATCTGTTCGCCCACTACCTCAAGGACTGGTCCGACGAAGACGTCGGACAGCTGAACGCGCTGCTGGCCCGCCTCCGCGACTCCGTCGGAGACTGCCGGACCGCCCGTACGCACCCGTAACAGACAAGGAAGTTCATGGCTACGACCACACCGACCGGTGTGCGGGGCGGCCACGCCAAGCATGGGGGAACCACTGCCTCCGACGGTGGCACGCCGATGACCCACCGGCAGATCATGGAGGCGCTGTCCGGGCTGCTGCTCGGCATGTTCGTCGCCATCCTGTCCTCGACGATCGTCTCCAACGCCCTGCCGGAGATCATCACCGATCTCGGCGGCGGCCAGTCCGCCTACACCTGGGTGGTCACGGCCGCCCTGCTGTCGATGACCGCGACCACCCCGCTGTGGGGCAAGCTCGCCGACCTCTTCAGCAAGAAGCTGCTGGTCCAGATAGCCCTGATCATCTATGTCGCGGGCTCGGTCGTGGCCGGCCTCGCGCAGAACACCGGCATGCTCATCGCCTGCCGCGTCGTCCAGGGCATCGGCGTCGGCGGTCTCACCGCCCTCGCCCAGGTCATCATGGCCGCGATGATCGCGCCGCGGGAGCGCGGCCGCTACAGCGGCTACCTCGGTGCGACGTTCGCCGTAGCAACGGTCGGCGGTCCGCTGCTCGGCGGTGTCATCACCGACACCGACTGGCTGGGCTGGCGCTGGTGCTTCTACGTCGGCGTGCCCTTCGCGCTCATCGCGCTCATCGTGCTCCAGAAGACCCTGAAGCTCCCGGTCGTGAAGCGCCAGGTCAAGGTCGACTGGGCAGGTGCCTTCTTCATCAGCGCCGCGGTCTCGCTGCTGCTCATCTGGGTGACCTTCGCGGGTGACAAGTACGACTGGCTGTCCTGGCAGACCTACGCCATGGTCGGCGGCGCGGTCCTCCTCGGCGCGGTCTTCCTGATCGTCGAGTCGAAGGCGAGCGAACCGATCATCCCGCTGCGGCTGTTCCGCAGCCGCACCATCACCCTGGCCTCGCTCGCCTCGCTCTTCGTCGGTGTCGCGATGTTCGCCGGCACGGTCTTCTTCAGCCAGTACTTCCAGCTGGCGCGGGGCGAGTCGCCGACGATGTCCGGCGTCATGACCATCCCGATGATCGCCGGTCTGTTCGTCTCCTCGACGGTCAGCGGCATGATCATCACCAAGACCGGCAAGTGGAAGGCGTGGCTGGTCAGCGGCGGTGTGCTGGTGACCGGTGGCCTCGGGCTGCTGGGCATGATCCGCTACGACACCGAGTACTGGCGCATCGCGGTCTTCATGGCCGTCATGGGTCTCGGCCTCGGCATGATGATGCAGAACCTGGTGCTGGCCACCCAGAACCAGGTCGCCCCGCAGGACCTCGGCTCGGCCTCGTCCGTCGTGACCTTCTTCCGGTCGCTGGGCGGCGCGATCGGCGTCTCGGCGCTGGGCGCGGTGCTCGCCAACCGGGTCACCCACTACGTCGAGGACGGGTTCGCCGAGCTCGGTCCGAAGGCCGCGGCGATGGGCCACGGCGGTACGGCCGGCGGGGGCATCCCCGACCTGGACACCCTGCCCGCCCCGATCCGTACGGTCATCGAGAGCGCGTACGGGCACGGCGTCGCCGATGTGTTCCTGTACTCGGCGCCGTTCGCGCTGCTGGCGTTCCTGGTCACGCTGTTCATCAAGGAGGTGGCGCTGAAGAGCGCCGCGGCGCCGGCTCCGGACGCGGCCTCCGGGTCCGGGACCGCGGCCGAGGAGACCGAGGCGGCTCAGGATCACCCCGTCGGAACCGATCCCGCCGCCGCGGTCACCGCCGCCACCGGCACCGCCGTACGCGGTGTGGTCCGCGGGTCCGAGGGCGCGCCCGTCGGACGGGCCGCCGTCACCCTGATCTCGCTCGCCGGGCGGCAGCTGGGCCGCTCGGTGGCGCAGGCGGACGGCTCGTACGCGCTGGACGCCCCGGGCGCCGGTTCGTACGTCCTGATCGCCGCCGCCGACGGTTTCCAGCCGCAGGCGTCCACGGTCGTCGTCGGTGACGAGCCGATGGCGCACGACATCCTCCTCGCCGGTACGAGCGGGCTGGCGGGTGCGGTGGTCGCGGCCGACGGCGGCGCCCCGGTCGACGGCGCGATGGTGATCGTCACCGATGTGCGCGGCGAGGTGCTGGCCACCGGGAAGTCCGGTGCGGACGGCGGCTTCGCCTTCGGCGAGCTGGTGCCGGGCTCGGTGACCGTCGCGGTGAACGCCACCGGGTTCCGCCCGCTGGCGCTCCCCGTGGAGATCGGCGGCCGGGGCGTGACCCGTGTCGAGGCGGCCCTGCGGGCCGGGGCGCTGCTCCAGGGCACGGTACGGGCCGGCGCCGGCCGGCGGCCGCTGCACGACGCCCGGGTGACGCTGATCGACGCCGCGGGGAACGTCGTGGCCAACGCGACGACCGGCGAGGACGGCGCATACGCCTTCGCCGACCTGGACGCGGGCGAGTACACGGTCATCGCGACCGGCTACCCGCCGGTGGCGGGCGCGCTCACGGTGGCCGGACACGGAATCGACGGCCACGACATCGAACTCGCCCACCCCTAGGTCCTGTCCGGGCAATTCGACCCCCGGGCGGCGTTTCGAGCGGAGGCGCGGCCCGGGGCCGGGGCGGCAGGCAGGGGACGGCCTGCCGCCCCGGCGACTCATCGGCAAGGAGACGAAACGGGATGGGACTGCAGGCACAGGTACGGATCCGGGACGGCTGGGCGGTCCAGCACGCGGTGGTGACGGTGACGGACACGACCGGCGCGCAGGTGCTGCGGGCCGAGGCGGACGCGGACGGCACGGTGAGGACCGACGTCCCCTTGCCGGCCGGTCCCTGCACGGTGATCGTCACGGCGGTCGGCTACGCCCCGTCCGCCTCCACCGCACTGGTCACGGCGAGCGGACGGGCGGAGTTCGGCACGGTCGTGCTGGCCCGGCAGGGCGGGGCCGAACTGCCGCCGCCCGGCGTCTGGTCGGTGGATCCCGCGCACTCGTCGGTGGGCACGGTCGCCCAGCACCTGGGAATCTCCAGCGTGCACGGCCGGTTCACCGAGTTCGGCGGCCGGATCGAGATCGCGGAGGACGTGGCGCGCTCCCGGGTGGACGCCGTGATCGGCGCGGCGTCCATCGACACCGGCAACGGCCTGCGGGACAAGCACCTCAAGTCGCCGGACTTCCTCGACGTGGAGCGCTTCCCGCAGATCACCTACCGCAGCCACGGGCTGACGCCGGCCGGACCGGACCGCTGGACGGTGCACGGCCTGCTGTCCCTGCACGGGGTCGAGCGCGAGGTGGAGCTGACGCTGTCGTACCTCGGCACGGGCCCCGACCCCTGGGGCGGCGTGCGAGCGGCCTTCCACGCCACGGCCGAACTACGCCGGGACGACTTCGCGATGAACTACAACCAGGTCGTTCAGGCGGGCATCTCGGCGATCGGGACGACGCTGAAGGTGGAACTCGCCATTCAAGCGATCGAGGAGTGTCAGGCGGTCCAGGGCGCGGCCCTGCCCTAGACGAGCAAGTCCTGTCTCCCGCCGTCCGCCCGGAGGGCGGGCTTCGCGGCGTCCGGTGCGTGCAGATGCAAGGCGGTGGGGGTACCCCCGGCCGGAGGTTGGGGGAGGTCGCCCTCGTGCCGGGCGCACTTGGACGATCCCGACAACGCAGCGTGGGGGCACCTCCCGTGCCCGAAGGGCTACGGGGGAGTGCGTGCCGGCGGCGCGGGGCAGGCGGGAGACAGGACTTGCTCGTCTAAGGGCTGTCCCGCAATACCCACCGGGCGCACGACGACAGCTACGGCACCTCGCTGCGTTGTCGAATCGTCACGATACATCCAGTATTGGGACGACCTCCCCCAACCTCCGGCCGGGGGTACCCCCACCGCCTTGCGATGCGTCCCCTCGGCCCTCCGGGCCTGGGGAGACCCCATGCATCTGACGCCGCGCGCTGGTCCGCCGGGTATTGCGGGACAGCCCTTAGGGTGCGGGCATGGCACCCAACATCGCGAGCACCACCCCGGTGGACCTGGACCAGTTGCTGGAGTTCGTACGGCCTCGCCACCGCGCGATCCTCCTCACCCGCCGCACCGACGACTCCCCGCAGGGCTCCCCGCTGACCTGCGGCGTCGACGGCTCGGGCCGTATCGTCATCTCGACCTACCCCGAGCGCGCGAAGACCCGGAACGCGAAGCGGGACGAGCGGGTGAGCGTCATCGTGCTGAGCGACGACTGGGACGGACCGTGGGTCCAGATCGACGGCACGGCGGAGGTGATCGACGCGCCGGATTCGGTGGAACCCCTCGTGGAGTACTTTCGCAACGTCGGGGGCGAGCACCCGGACTGGGACGAGTACCGCGAGGCGATGATCAAGCAGGGTAAGTCGATCATCCGGATCACTCCGGTGCGGTGGGGGCCGGTGGCGAAGGGCGGCTTCCCCGCGAGGCTGAGCTCAAGAACCTGACTTGTCCTCGCGAGGCTGAGCTCAGGGCCTGACCTCTCCCCGCCCGGCCTCGCCCCGTCCCTGCCGGCGGGGCTCGTTCGAGCCCGTCCGGCGTTTCGGGGACGGACACCCGGGCCGACCGGACTCCGGTCACGACCTAGGCCGTGAGCTTGCCCCCAGTCCGGGAGGGGCGGGTCGGAGGCAGTGTCCGATGTGCGGCTCCGCCGCGTGGGCCCGCCGCAGACGACCCCTACCCCCGGGCCACCATCGTCTCGATGCCCGCGATCACCAGCTCCAGCGCGTTGTCGAAGTCCCGGTCGAGCATCTCCTCGACCGTGTCCCCGCCCCGCGCCTCGATGATCTTCTCCGCGTCCTGGAGCATCTCCGCGAGCTCGGGCATGCTCCGGGTCGCGCCCATGGCCTCCGCCCAGAACTCGTCCAGCGACATCCCGGCGTCGACGCAGCGCTTCTTGAAGTGGCCCTCGACCGTGCCGATTCCGTAGACGAACTGGAAGACCGAGGCCATGCCGGCCGCCTGCCAGTTCAGCGGGAGTCCCGTGTTGCCGATGACCCCCTGCACGGTGCGCGCGAAGGCCAGCGAGTGGGGGCCGATGTTCAGGTACGTACCGATGAGCGCGGAGACCCAGGGGTGGGCGACGAGCAACCGGCGGTACGCGGCCGCGAGTTCGCGGAGCTGGTCGCGCCAGTCCGCACCCTCCTGCGCCGGGTCGGGCAGCCGCATCCCGTCGTAGACGGAGTCGAGGGCCAGTTCCAGCAGCTCGTCCTTGGTGTCGACGTACCAGTAGACCGACATCGCGGTCACGCCGATCTCCGCGGCGAGCCGCCGCATCGAGAACTTCGCCAGCCCTTCCGCGTCCAGCATCCGTACCGTCACCGCGGTGATCTTGTCCCGGTCGAGCCCGGACGGCTGGTCGGCCTTGCGGCCCCGGGGGGCCCTGCCTTCCAGCCATACGCTCGTCACCGCCCGGCGCTTCGTACGGTCGGCTGCCGACACCATGGCGTACCCTCCTCGTTCCCGCCGGGCGGTCCACCCAGTTCAGATGCTATGCCGCCACCTGCACGGAGTCTGCCCGCTCGGCCCGCCGCAGCAGCACCGCGGCCAGCACTCCGCCCGCCAGCACCGCCGCCGCGCCGACGAGCTGGCTCGTCTGCAGGCTGGCTGCGAAGGCATCGGCGATGCGCGCCTTCTCCACGGGGCTCTTGGCCGCGGCGAGCGCAGCGGGGAGCGAGGCCGCCGAGACGGCGACGAGCGAGGCGAACCGGGAGTTCAGCACGGCTCCGAGCACCGCGACGCCGAGGCCGTTGCCGAACTCCGCCAGCGTGCCGTTGACGCCCGCGCCCACACCCGCCTTCTCGGTCGGAATGGCACTCATGATCGCAGTGGCCATCGCGGGCTGCGAGACCGCGATACCGGCGCCCATCAGGACCAGGCCGAGCAGCATCCCCCCGTAGCTGCCGTCCGTACCGCCGCCGAGGACGGCGATGGCGGCAAGTCCGCCCGAGACCAGCGCCATACCGACGAGAACGGCGAGCGGCGTGCCGAGCTTGACCACGACCCTGGGGCCGAGGCCCGAGAGGTTGAGCACGACGATGGTGAGCGCGAACGGCGCCATACGCAGACCGGCCTCCAGCGGCTCGTAGCCGAGCACGAACTGCAGATGCTGGGTGAGCAGGAAGATCGAGCCGCCCATGCCGAAGACGACGAGAAGAGCGCCCGCGACCGCGCCGACGAAGCGCTGGTTGCGGAAGAAGTGCATGTCCAGCATCGGATACGGGACGCGCAGCTCCCAGAGCGCGAACGCCCCGAGGACGAGGACACCGATGACGGCCGGGACCAGCACCTGGGCCGAGAGCCAGCCGTGCTCCGGCCCGGTGATGATCGCGTACACCACGGCTGTCATACCGATGGTGGAGAGCAGCGCGCCGACCAGGTCGGGCCGGTCGCCCTGGACCGGGGGTCCGGGGGTTGTCCCCCGGACCGACACAGCCTTGGACTCGGGGACGAGCTTCACGACGGCGATCAGACCGGCCAGCGCGACCGGCAGGTTGATCAGGAAGATCATGCCCCACCAGAAGTGGTTCAGGATGACGCCGCCGATCAGCGGTCCCGCGGCGAAGCCGAGCGAACCCACGGTGGCCCAGAGCGCGATCGCCTTCACCCGCTCCTTCTCGTCGAAGATCTGCATGACCACGGCGAGGGTCGTGGTCATCAGGAGCGCGCCGCCGATGCCCATGCCCGCGCGGGCGGCGATCAGCTGCCCGGCGTCCTGGGCGAGTCCGGCCGACAGTGAGCCGAGACCGAAGAGGGCGAGGCCCGCGGCGAGCATCTTCTTGCGGCCGTAGCGGTCGGCGGCGCTGCCGGCGGTGAGCAGGAGGCCCGACTGGACCAGTGAGTACGCGTTGATCATCCACTGGATGTCGGCGGTCGAGGCGTCGAGCTCCGTGGTGAGGGACGGGATCGCGACGCTGAGGACGGTGTTGTCGAGCAGCACGGTGAGCTGGGCGAGGCAGACGACGCCGAGGATCAGCCAGCGCTGCGGGTGGCCGCCGGTGGGGGCGGTGGAGGTGCTCTCGGCGGTCGTCGCCGTCATCTCCGGGCTCCTTGTACGGTGTACGGGACTTGGTCTCGTACACCGTACAAGGGCTTCTCGTACGCCGTATAGGGATTACTTTTCGGCCGTCAGGTCGTAGAGGGTGATGCCGTCCACGGTGACCTGGGTGAAGTTCTCCTCGACCCAGGTGGAGATCCCGGTACTGGCGTTGCCTCCGGGGCCGCCCATGCCGCCGCTCGCGATGAAGTAGTGGATCTTCCCCGCGGCGACGTACTGCTTGAACTGCGCGAGGGTCGGGGACGGGTCGCTGCCGTTGAAGCCGCCGATCGCCATGACCGGCTTCTCGGTGGCGAGCTGGTAGCCGGCGGCGTTCTGGGAGCCGATGGCGGCGGCTGCCCAGGTGTAGTCGGAGGCGTTCTGCTTGAGCTTGTCCGCGACGGCGGAGCTGACGTCGGCGCCGTTGAGGAGGCCGCCCATGCCGCCGCCACCGCGGCCGGGGAGTTCACCCTGACCCTGGCCCTGCCCCTGGCCCATGCCGGGCATCTGACCCTGCCGGCCCTGACCTTGGCCGCCCTGGCCGCCCGTCGGGGGCTGGCCCATGCCGCCCCCGGGCATTCCGCCCGGCATTCCGCCGGGCGGCATCGCTCCGGTCGTACCGGGCGGCATCATCCGCGGCCCGCCGCCGTCGTCACCGCCGCGGCCGCCAGGACCACCGCCGCCCGGACCGCCCCGCATCGAGGCCGGACCCGCCGTCACGATCGAGCCCTGATGACCGGTGTCCAGCGTGGACAGGGTGTACGCCACCGGCCCGGCGAGCCCGGCCGCCAGACCGAGGCCGGCCGCACCGAGCGCAAGCCGTCGCCCGAGCCGCCCCGCGAACAGCAGCCCGGCCGCCGCCACGAGCCCGCCCACCAGCACCGCCGAGCCGAGCCAGGGCACGAAGTCCTCCGTACGGCCCAGCAGCACGTACGCCCAGACCGCGGTCGCGGCCGCCGTGGCGGCCAGCGCGACACGCGAGGCGAAGTGCGCGCGCTCCTCCCACAGCACCGTTGTACCCATGCCGACGAGCGCCGCGATGTACGGGGCCAGCGCCACCGTGTAGTACTCGTGGAAGATTCCGGCCATGAAGCTGAAGACCGCGAGGGTCATCAGCAGCGAGCCGCCCCACACCAGGAACGCGGACCTCGCGGTGTCCGTGCGATTCGCCCGCCACAGGGTGACCAGCCCCGCGACCAGCAGGATCAGCGCTGCGGGCAGCAGCCAGGAGATCTGGCCGCCGATGCTCTCGTTGAACATCCGCCCGATGCCGGTCTCGCCCCAGCCGCCGCCCTGACGGCCGCCGCCGCCACCGCCGTCGCCTCCGCCCACGCTGCCGGTCTCGTTGCCGTTGATCCGGCCGAGGCCGTTGTAGCCGAAGGTGAGCTCCAGGAAGCTGTTGTTCTGCGAGCCTCCGATGTACGGGCGCGAGGACGCGGGCCACAGTTCGACGATCGCGACCCACCAGCCGCCGGACACGATCAACGCCAGCCCGGCGAGGGCGAGTTGGCCGAGGCGTCGCCGTACGGTCGTGGGCGCGCACACCGCGTACACGAGCGCCAGCGGCGGAAGGATCAGAAACGCCTGCAGGGTCTTGGTCAGAAACGCGAAGCCGACCGCGACGCCCGCCCACACCAGCCACTTGGTGCGGGCGCCTTCGAGGGCGCGCAGCACGCAGTACACGGTGACGGTCATGAGCAGCGCGAGCAGCGCGTCGGGATTGTTGAACCGGAACATCAGCGCGGCGACCGGAGTGAGCGCCAGCACGGCTCCCGCGATCAGCCCGGCCGCCGGGCTGAACCGCCGCCGCACGGCCGCGTACACGACGCCGACCGTGGCCACGCCCATCAGTACCTCGGGCAGCAGGATCTGCCACGAGCCGAGCCCGAACAGCCGCACGGACAGGGCCATGGGCCAGAGGGCGGCGGGCGGCTTGTCGACGGTGATGGAGTTCGCGGCGTCGGAGGAGCCGAAGAAGAAGGCCTTCCAGCTCTCGCTGCCGGCCTGAACCGCGGCGGAGTAGAAGGAGTTGGCGTATTCGGAGGCGCTGAGGTTGTACAGGTACAGCAGCCCGGTGAGCACGAGCAGCGCGAGCACGGCGGGCCGCACCCAGGCGGGGTCCTCGGCCCGCCCCCGCCAGATCCGGGCGCGGGGCGGGGTGGCGTGCGCCGCCCCATCGGCCGCCGCCCCATCGGCTGCCTCGGCGGCCCGGAGCGACGCGGAAGCGTCGGCGCCCGGCAGCCCCTCGTACTTGTCGTGCGGCAGTGTCGTCATCGTCGAGTCCCCGTGGTCGTGTTCGTCGTGATCGAGTTCGTCGAGTTCGTCGAGTTCGTCGTGTTCGCCGTGGTCGAGTTCGTCGTGTTCGTGTTCGCGGTCATCTCGTCGCCGAAGCTCAGACCTCGCAGCTGAACGGTCGCGTCACCGAACTGCGCGTGGGCGGGCCCCGCGGGGCCGTCGCCATGCCGGTCCGGGAAGACCCACGCGCGGAAGAGCAGGAAACGGAGCACCGTCGCCGCGAGGTTGGCGACGATCAGGACCGCCAGCTCCGTGCCGTGGGACGGACTGCCGGAAGCCGCGTCGAGCGCCGCGAGGGAGCCGCTGGTGAGGGCGAGGCCGATGCCGAAGACGACGAGGCCCTGGGCCTGGTGGCGTACGGCGCGCTCCCGCCCTCGTACCCCGAACGTGAGCCTCCGGTTGGCCGCCGTGTTGGCGACGGCCGACACCAGCAGCGCGCCGGCGTTGGCCGTCTGCGGCCCGACACCCGCGCGGAAGACGGAGTAGAGCAGCAGATAGAAGAGCGTGGAGAGCGCGCCGACCACGCAGAAGCCGACCAGTTGCCTGGCCAGTCCGCCCGGTACACCGCTGAGTTGCCGGTCCCTCGGGTCGTCGCCGAACGGCCGTGCCAGCCGGTCCAGCGGCAGTGCGCCGACCGCCAGCGCGCGCCCCACGCGCCAGACGCCCTTCAGGTCGTCGAGGGCCGTCCGCACGATGTGGACGGTGGAGTCGGGGTCGTCGACCCAGTCCACCGGCACCTCATGGATCCGCAGCCCCGCCCGCTCGGCCAGCACCAGCAGCTCGGTGTCGAAGAACCACCCGGTGTCCTCGACCATCGGCAGCAGCCGCTCGGCGACGTCCCGCCGTATCGCCTTGAACCCGCACTGCGCGTCGGAGAAGCGGGCGGCCAGCGAGGAGCGCAGGATCAGGTTGTAGGCCCGGGAGATGAATTCCCGCTTCGGGCCGCGCACCACGCGCGACGACCGCGCGAGCCGCGACCCGATCGCGAGATCCGAGTGCCCGGAGATCAGCGGGGCGACCAGCGGCAGCAGCGCGTTGAGGTCGGTGGACAGATCCACGTCCATGTACGCGAGGACGGGCGCGTCGGAGGCCGCCCACACGGCGCGCAGCGCACGGCCGCGGCCCTTCTCCTCCAGCCGGTACGCCCGTACCCCGGGGATCGAGGCTTCGAGCGCGGCCGCCACCTGCGGCGTACGGTCGGTGCTCGCGTTGTCGGCGACGGTGATCCGGAAGCTGTACGGGAACGTGTGCGCGAGGTGGCTGTGGAGCCGCCGTACGCACGGCTCCAGGTCCTTCTCCTCGTTGTGGACGGGAATCACCACGTCGAGTACGGGCGTGCCCGCCATGCCGACGGGCAGATACTCCCGTGCCGGCAGGGTGCCCGGTGCAGTGTCGGTTCGCATGGCCCTGACTCTCGCCAGGGCTGCTGTCACGGCTGTGTGGTGAGCCTGTGCGCCGTCTGTGAGTCCCGGATCTCCTGCCCGAGCCGCGCGAGCGGCAGACGTACGGAGAAGACCGTGCGGCCCGGCACGCTCTCCACGCCCACCGTCCCACCGTGCGCGGCGACGACGGCCTGCACGATCGCCAGCCCGAGACCCGTGCTCCCGGCGTGCCGCGAGCGAGAGGCGTCACCGCGTGCGAAGCGTTCGAAGACGTGCGGGACCAGTGCGGGCGGAATGCCGGGCCCGTCGTCCCGGACCTCCAGGGCGACGGCCGTCCGGCAGTCGAGCGGCCGGACCCGCGCGGTCACCGTGGTCCCGGGCGGGGTGTGGGTACGGGCATTGGCCAGCAGATTGACCAGTACCTGCTGGAGCCGTGCCGGGTCGGCCCGTACCGTCACGGGTTCGTCCGGCAGGTCCAGCCGCCACAGATGGTCCTGCCCGGCGGCGCGGGCATCGCTCACCGCGTCCACGACGAGCATCGAGAGATCGGTGCTCTCGTACGAGAGCGGCCGTCCCGCGTCGAGGCGCGCCAGCAGCAGCAGATCTTCGACCAGCCCCGTCATCCGCGTCGCCTCCGCCTCGATCCGCCCCAGCGCATGGCGGGTGTCGGGCCCGGTCTCCTCCCGGCCGCGGCGCGTCAGCTCGGCGTACCCGCGGATCGAGGCGAGCGGAGTGCGCAGCTCATGGCTGGCGTCAGCGACGAACTGCCGTACCCGCGTCTCGCTCTCCTGCCGCGCGTGCAGCGCGGAGTGGACATGGTCGAGCATCCGGTTGAGGGCCGCGCCGACCTGTCCGACCTCGTTGCGCGGATCGGCCTCGGCGTCCGGTACGCGCTCGTACAGCGCCACCTCGCCGCTGTGCAGCGGGAGTTCGGAGACCCGGGTGGCGGTCGCGGCGACCCGCCGCAGCGGCCGCAGCGCGACCCCGACGAGCGTCCCGCCCGCCAGCCCGGCGGCGATCAGCCCGGCACCGGTCACACAGATCTCGACGACGACGAGCGTGCCGATGGTGCTGTGCACCTCGGCGAGCGGTACGCCGACGAGGAACGCGCCGTTGCCGCCCGACACGTACTCGACGCGGTAGTCGCCGAGCCCGGGGATCTCCACGCTGTGCGCGTTGCCGTCACGCGGGACACCGGCGAGCGCCGCCTTCTCCGCCTCCGCCAGCGCATGGTCCGTGAGCTGCGGACCCCCGTCCGTCTCCTGCTGTGCGGAGACGAGCCCGTCACCGAGGGAGCCGTCGGCGGCCACCTCGGCACCGACCGTGCCGAGTGGCGCACCGCCCCCGGTGACGAACCGCAGCGGGTTGTCCGGCAGCCGCAGGCCGTGGGGTGCCTCCGGCGGCGGCCCGGCGGCCCGCAACGCGAGACCGTGCAACTGCTCGTCCTTCTGCCCGTACAGATAGCTCCGCAGCGCGAACGTCGTGACCGTGCCGATGACCGCCGCGACGACCGCGATCAGCACGACCGCCGAAACCACGAGCCGGGTCCGCAGCGACCATCTACGGCCCATGCCACCGGTCGCCGGGCCACTCGCCGGACCGGTCACCCGGCTACTGACCGGATCACTCACCCGACCGCTCACCGAACCGGTCGCCCGGCTGCTGACCGGACCGCTCACCGGACCACTCGCCGGACCACCCACCGGGCTACTCACCAGGCTTGATCAGATACCCCGCACCGCGCCTGGTGTGGATCATCGGGGACCGGCCGGCGTCGATCTTCCGCCGCAGATAGGAGATGTAGAGCTCGACGACGTTGGCCTGGCCGCCGAAGTCGTACGACCAGACACGGTCGAGGATCTGCGCCTTGCTGAGCACGCGCCGCGGATTGCGCATCAGATAGCGCAGCAGCTCGAACTCGGTCGCCGTGAGATGGATCGACGTACCGGCCCGGGTCACCTCGTGGCTGTCCTCGTCGAGCGTCAGGTCACCGACGGCGAGCAGCGACACGCTACGTACGGCCGAGGCCGCCCCCGAGCGCCGGATCAGCCCGCGCAGCCGCGCCACGACCTCCTCCAGGCTGAACGGCTTGGTGACGTAGTCGTCGCCACCCGCCGTGAGACCCGCGATCCGGTCCTCGACGGCGTCCTTCGCCGTGAGGAACAGCACGGGCACGTCGGGCAGTTCCCGCCGCAGCCTGCCGAGGACGGCCAGCCCGTCCATGTCGGGCAGCATCACGTCCAGGATCACGGCATCGGGCCGGAAGGACCGCACCGAGCGCAGCGCGCTCGCGCCGTCGCCGGCGCTGCGCACCTCCCACCCTTCGTAGCGCAGCGCCATGGAGAGCAGCTCGGCGAGGGAGGCCTCGTCGTCCACGACGAGCACGCGGACGGCGCCGCCGTCCGGCCTGCGCAGTTCGGTGCGTCCCAGGGGAGAGGTCGTCGTCATGGTCCCACCCTCGGACCGTGCCGTGAGAGCCGCCTTTCCCTTGCCTGTGAATTCCCTGAGAACCGTCTCAGGGGCACAGCGAGAAGAGCCGGGCGCCGTTCCCGTAACAGACCGCTCGCAGCCAGTCGTCCCCCAGCTCCAGCCGCTCCAGCGCCCTCAGCTGGTGCGCATACGGGTACGGGATGTTGGGAAAGTCGGTCCCGAGCAGCACCCGCTCCCCGAGATCCGCCAGCCGCGCCCGCTCGCTCACCGGGAAGGGAGCGAGCCGCTCGCTGAAGTCCGTGAACGCCATCGTCGTGTCCAGCCGCACCTCGCGGTACCGCTCCGCCAGGTCCAGGAAGTCGGTGTACTCCGGCATCCCCATGTGCGCCACGATCAGCGGCAGCCGCGGATGGCGTGCGAGCAGCCGCGCGACCGGCTCCGGCCCGGTGTACTTTCCGGGGGCCGGCCCGGAGCCGCAGTGCATCACGACCGGGATCCCCGCGTCGGAGAGCAGCCCCCACACCGGGTCGAGCAGCGCGTTGTTGGCGTCGTACGCCCCGACCTGAATGTGCGACTTGAAGACGCGCGCGCCGCTCTCGACGGCCCGGCGTACGTACCGCTCCACGCCTTCCTCGGGGTAGAGGGTCGCCGTGTGCAGGCAGTCGGGCGTCCGGGCGGCGAAGTCGGCGGCCCAGCTGTTCAGCCACTCCGCCATGCCCGCCTTGTGCGGATAGAGCATCGAGGTGAAGGCCCGCACCCCGAACCCCTGGAGCAGCGCGATCCGCCGGTCCTCCTCCTCGCGGTACACGATGGGCCACTTGACCCCGGTCAGCGGCCCTACGGCGTCGAAGTACGCCCACACCTTTTCGAGGACACGCTCGGGCATGAAGTGCGTGTGCACGTCGACGAGTCCGGGCAGCCCGAGCCGCTCCCAGAACGCCCTTACCTCCTGAGCCTCACTCGCGCTGCTCAGGCCGGCCCCGCTGTCCCCGCTGTTTCCGCTCATCGCGCTACTCGCGCTACTCGCGCTCAAAGGCGTAGCTCCGCTCGACCTTGCCGACATGAACGCTGTAGCGCTCGTACCACTCGGCGCGCCCCTGCCTGATCGCGCTCTGGTGCTCCAGGTTCTTCCGCCAGACGGCTATGGCGTCCTCGTCCCGGAAATAGCCGACGGTGATGCCGAGCCCGCCGGGGGTGCGGGCCGACTCGTACCCGAGAAAGCCGGGCACCTGCTCGACCAGCTCCTGCATACGGACGGCGGTCTCGCCGTAGCCGCTCGGGTCTTCCTTCAGATGGGACGTGAACACCACGGTGTAGTAGGGCGGTTCGATGCCCGCCACAAGATGATCGCTCATGACGAACACCCTCCGACGTGCGTCGATGCGGTGTCCAGGTGCCCGGTCGAAAGGGATCCCATTCTTTACTGTGTCGGCCGTATCCACCGTCTGACCGTCTCGGCCGTCTGACCGTCTCGGCCGTCTGGCCGTCTGGCCGTCTCGGCCGTCTCGACCTCTTGACCGCACGGTCAAAAGAGCCCGTCCTGTACGCCGCGCGGCAGCTCGTCGACGGGCACGGTCAGGGGGCCGCGCGGATCGGCGCCGACCAGCTCCCACCCGGACAGCAGGCGGGTGTCCACCACAACCACCCGCCCGTCAAAGGTGCTCAGGTGCAGATCGGGTCCGGCCGCGGCGAGCAGCCGCCCGGCGACGGTCCCGCCGTCCACCAGCTCCCGCACCACACCCGAAGCCGCTGGGAGCCCTGCGAGCCCGAACACCCCGACATGGTCGACCACCTCGAACCCGACCCGCTCCAGCGCCTCCGGCCACCCCGCGAGCCCCACAGCCCTCGCGTACAGCTCCATGACCTCGGCGGCCCGTTCGCCCGCGCCGTCCGGCAACAGCGCGCGCACCGCACGCTTCCGCGCGTACGGGATACGGTCCGGCACGCCCAGCGCGGCGCGCAGCAGCTCCTCCGTACGCCGCGCCGCCATCAGCGGCCCGCGCCCCAGCCAGCCGAACACCACGGCCCCCTGCTCCAGCAGCCGGGCCGCGCCCCGCTGCTCGGCGGTGATGCCGACCTTCACCATCCCGGGGCCGAACCAGGCCAGATACACCCGGTACGTCCGCGGGTCGTCGGCGATGGTGTCGGCGGCCACCGAGTGCGCCCGGTCCAGCCGCGCACACTCCGGGCACAGCCCGCCCGTACTCCGCCCCGGCACGACGGCCCCGACCGGACACACATTCCCCCGCGCCCCCAGGCAGCCGCGCTCCCCGACGCCCCGGAACCCGATCTCCTGCCCGTACCCGAGCCGGCTCTCCCGCCGCGCCGCGCCACGCGCCCATCGCAGCACCGGGGCCCCCTGGCCCCAGCCCATCCCCCGGCACTGCCACCGGCCGCCGACGCTCATGCCCCGCACTCCTCAACCACATCCAACGCAAGAGACCCCCGGATCATCTCCAGGAGCCTCGCCCATGTGCCGGCCCGGCCACAGCTCAGCCCCGGGTTCCGTCCCGTTGCCACCCGTCCGCCCCCTGCCCCGGACGATCCCCTGGACAGGCAGCCCGCGGGAAACCGACTTACGGTCGAGCAGTAGACGCTGCACCGGGATGCGGAGCCGTCATTACCGCCCGCTGTTCCTCGTCACGACACCAACAGGAGACATCCCGCCATGGCCACAGCATCTGAAACCCCTGTACTGGACACCCTCGCCGCGATGACGGTCGACTCGATCGAGCGGTGCGGGCTGGCGCCGGACATGTTCATGCTCACCCGCATCGCGGCTCTCGCCGCCTCGGACGCTCCGCCGATCTCCTACGTCGCCCACATCGACCCCGCCCTCCAGGCCGGCCTGACCGCCGAGCAGCTGCAGGATGTCCTGGTCGCCATCGCCCCCATCGTGGGAACAGCCCGCGTCATGACGGCAGCCGGCAACATCGCCAAGGCACTCGGCATCGCGATCGCCGTCGCCGACGCGGAGGCCGAGGGCGGAGCGTAGGGACGCGCCACCACCCCGTACCGCCGCTCAGACAGCCCGGCTCATGGGCACGAACTCTCGGTCGCTGCCTGTTGCGTTGCTCTCAACGCCCCCAGGCACCGGCCGAACAGCGCGTACCCGCCGGCAGCGCAGGCGGCCCCGGAGCTCCCGCGGTCGCCTGCAGCCCGGGGCGTAGTACTCGGTCCGTGCCACGGTCACCACCGTACGCGTTCACTCCTCCACTCCCGTGGGCGTTGCCCAACCAATCCCGTTCGCAGATCAGTTGGAACAGGACGGAACAGCGTACGTACTGACGACCGACGGCACGAGCAAGAGGCGCGGCTCGGCAGACAAACCGAACATATCGCCCATGTTGGGTGATGTACGCGCGGCGGAACGGAGTGAGGCTTTCCCCATCGGCGTCCTGTGCGACCGATGCCGCCGGTGACGGTGCCGTCACGCCCGACCGGCCCCACCGGTGGCGCCCAAGGGAGGTAGAACGATGAACCGGACACGTCGTCTCGCAGCACTCGCACCCCTGATCGTCCCCGCGCTCGCGCTGGGCCCTGCGGTTGCCGCATACGCGTCGACCACCACAGCGCCCGGCGCTGCGCCCAGCGCGACGTGCAATGTCGAACGAGAGTCGAACGGCAGGTACCACCTGTGGGGTGTGGGATTCCCCAGCGGCGCGAAGGTGACCTACTCGGGGTCCGCCTCGGGCACCGTCTCGACGGACGATACGGGAAGGTTTGACGTCGACGGTCTCAGCGGGGCCAAGTTCGTCGTCAAGACAGACAGCGGAACGGCGACGCTCACCTGCGTCATGGTCGAGCACTGAGGATTCCGCGCACGGCGGCCCCGACGACCATCATGGATCTTGTTTGTACATCGAGGCAGCGCCGCACAGTGGTCCCGGTAGCAGGAAACGATGACTCAATCCGCCGCAGAGCGACGCCATGCGTTCCGGGGGCGACGACAGCGACGACAGCACGGTCTGCAGTGGTCGCTGCACTTCGCTGCTGTACGGCATGACAAAGCCCCCTCCGGGATGATCCCGAGGGGGCTTTGATCTATGTGCACTCGGCAGGATTCGAACCTGCAACCTACGCAGTTGGACAGTCATCACCGTCTGCCATCAGGTGTCCAGGAGCACTGCCTTGAGTTCGGCCGGTCGGGTCTTGCAGAGCACTTGGCCGTGAGATGCCTCACTCCCACGACCGCTCAATGGGCGCTGTCTGACGTCGTTGATGTCAGATGGGCGATGTCAGCTCGGCCGACCAGATGAAGCGAGTCGGACAACCCTCACCAGCCGACCTCCATGAATGTCTGAGGACGCAGCCCTGGACGATGACGCGAGCTGAGCGTCACCCGGTGCATCCCGACTCCCACGCAATCGCTCGCAACGCGGGTCCGCCAACGCCGAAAGGACCTTTGGCCATAGTGCGACTGGCAGTCATCATGGGGTGATAGCAGCTGAGTTGGATCGCGCATCCGTCTGGAATGTGCGGTCGAACTCAGGAGGTGCCTCACGACGTCGAGGCTGAACAGCGAGGTTCCAGCGTTGGTACGCGTGGAGGACGGGATCGAGATGCTGGACGCGGAGTCCGCGGCACGGTGGTTTTTGTGAGCAACCTCGTGACTGTCATAACGGCCGTGCACGCCGCTGGGGCTCAGTATCTGCTCGACGCCTACGCATCTTTGGTCAAGCAACAGCTCCCCCGCGGTTGGGATTGGCAGTGGATCATTCAAGAGGACGGCCAGACCGGTACGGTGGCCGGCTGTCTGCCATACGACTCACGAATCGACTTCAGCGACGGGCGGCACGGCGGGCCTGGTGTGGCGAGAACGATGGCGCTCAGCCGAGCCGAAGGCAGCCTCATCAAGGTGCTCGACGCGGATGACATGTTGACGCCTGACGCATTGGCCCGCGACATCGCGGCCCTGACCAAGCGGACGGAAACCGGGTGGACTACATCACGGGCTCTGGACCTTCTCCCCGACGGCTCGACGGTGGGATCTGATCAGGAGCCGCCTGAAGGGCTGGTTGAACGGGGGGAGTTGCTGCGTCGCTGGGAGACCTACGGCCACGTTCCGCCGGTGGTTCCTGGCACCCTGTGCATCAGACGTGATCTGCTCCTTGCGTTGGGCGGTTGGATGGCCCTGCCGGCTTCAGAGGACACTGGACTCCTTCTTGCTGCGAACGCTGTGAGCCAGGGGTACTTCACCGCGCAGGCGGGTCTCCTCTACCGCAAGTGGCCTGGACAGAGCACCAGGCAGCCCGTGCACGCAGATCCCACCGAACGGGAAGCGCGCATACGCATCATCAGGGCCCGCGCCGAAGCGTTGAGCCTCGTTTCTGCTCCGAGCCACCGTGGAAGCGGCCAAGCCGAGCGGCCCCTGGCTTCACGCGCCTGACCAGATGCTTGATCGGCCGGATCAGCGTGCCTCATCTTGACAGACGCTGCGGGACCGGGACCGTGAGCTGTGGTCGGCGGGAACGGCCTCGCCGGTGACGGCGAGGCCGGGTGTCTCGGTGGGGATCTGGATCGCGGCGTGCCCAAGCCCTGCGCCGCCGGATCAAGCCGTGGTCCGTCGCCGAGAGACGAAGACCGAGGACTCGGACGACTTCCTGCCTCTGCCGGCACTCTGCTGCCTCAAGGCCCTGCGCATGCGCCGTGCCCAGCAACTCGGCGACCGGAAGGCTGCTGGGGAACTGTGGCAGGACGGTCACGACCTGATCTTCACGACGAAGTACGGCACCCCGCTCGAGCCGGGGAACCTCACCCGCATGTTCGCGCTGCATGCACGCCGCGCCGGGCTCCGGGAATCCCGCTCCGGAGCACCGGGCACACACGTGGAGCTCGCTCCTGGTCGCGCTCAAGGTCCACCCGAAGGTGACTCAGCGCATCCTCCCCTTGAGCTGGCGGGCATCTCTGGGATGAGTGCATCACTCGCGATGTCGCATCAGGCCATGTGCCGCGATCCGACGTCAGCGCCCCACGGAAACCGTGATCATTCCGCCGACAGAACCTCAACGCCTAGCCGGTCCGAGTCGGACTGGCTGCGGTGGTTGCTGTGCTTCGCTGCCGTACAGCACGACAAAGCCCCCCCGGGATGATCCCGAGGGGGCTTTGACCTGTGTGCACTCGGCAGGATTCGAACCTGCAACCTTCTGATCCGTAGTCAGATGCTCTATCCGTTAAGCTACGAGTGCTTGTCTCCCGGGCTTTTCTGCCCGGTCGGCGTTGCGGGAACAACATTACATGACCTGCGCCGTCAGACGAAATCCATTAGCCAAACCCCATCTGACCTGCGCAAATGCCCGTACGCCCGCGCAAGCGCCCACCCCTGGGGACTCCCTGGCGAGACTCTTGAAGAACGGCCGGGAACGACCGGGAACGACCGAAGCCCCGGCCGTGGGGCCGGGGCTTCGGTGATCGCGCGGAGGCGGAGGGATTTGAACCCTCGATGGGCTTTAAGACCCAAACCGCATTAGCAGTGCGGCGCCATAGACCGGACTAGGCGACGCCTCCAGCACACCCGCGCGGGCGCGAGTGGTGCGTGCAGATGATGACACAGCCGGGTGGGGTGTCACCAATCGCTCCCCACGGTACTAGGCACGCGGGCCCTGGGGCAAAGAGGTACCCGCGCCCCGGCGGGGCCGCGTGGCGCGGAGCGGCGCCGGCCGACGCAAACGAACCGGCACAAGCGGTCGGCAGCCGGTCGATGCGCGGTCGGCAGCCGGTCGATGCGCGGCCGACACCCGGTCGATGCGCGGCCGACACCCGGTCGATGCGCGGCCGACACCCGGTCGATGCCGTTCGCGCCCCGGTCGGCCCAGCCCGGGTTGCGCAACGCACGGGCGCGCGGAGCGTTAGAGATGCCGGGGCGCCGTCCCCAGATCCTTGACCCTCAGGGAGCACACATGCTTCGCCGCCTCGTCCTCACCGTCGCCGCGACCGCCACAGCCTCCGTCGCCGCGCTGACCGCCGTCGCCCCGCCCGCGGGCGCGTCCATGCTCGGGCCGATCCCGCTGCCTCTGCTGGAGCTCGAACCGGGGGACCGGCTCACCGTGACCACCACGGACACCGGGAACCCGAATGCCAACGGGGAGTACCAGCTGACGTGCGCCCCGACGGGCGGCACGCACCCCGAGGCGCAGGCCGCCTGCGACAAGCTGGCGCAGTTCGCCACGGACGCGCAGAACCCGTTCGAGCCGGTCGACGACGACGCCATGTGCACGATGCAGTACGGCGGCCCGGCCACCGCGCGGATCACCGGGTCCTGGCAGGGCAGGAGCATCGACGCCACGTTCGACCGCAGCGACGGCTGCGAGATCCGGCGCTGGGAGCACCTGGAGCCGGTCCTGCCGACCGCCCGGTACTAGCGCACCCACGCCACCCGCACCCGTCCGCACCCGTCCGCACGATTGCGGGCGGCGCGGACAGCGTCCAGGTCGGCGGGCGTTCCGGAGGCTGTCCCCCGGGGAGCGGGACGACTCCGTGTACACAGAACCTTGGTGAGAGCTCCCCCTCATCCACCGCCGCAGGCGCATCCCCTGCCTTTAGACTCCCTCCAGTGACAGGCCGCGGCCCGAGGGGCAAGATGGGGCCGGCCGTCCGCAAGATGCTGTATGTCAGGGAGGAAGCGTCGTCGTGAGCAGCAGGCCATCCCGAGGCGCTGCTCGCCTCGCAGCCATACTCGACGCCCTCCCGGACGGGCTCGTTCTCGTCAACTGCAACGGCACGGTCGTCAACGCCAACACCATCGCCCTGGAGATGTTCGAGACGCCCGGTACGGCGCTCGTCGGACGCGGTCTGCTCGATCTCCTGCCGTCCTTCGACTCGAAGCTGATCCCCGGATCGATGCGGCGGCCCGACTCGGCCGACGAGCGGGGCCGTACGAAGCCGACCCGGATGGTCGCGCGCCGCACCGACGGCGGAGAGTTCCCCGTCGAGGTCACCAGCGCGAGCCTGGAGGACGGCCGCGAGGCGTACGACTCGTACGGCAGCGGCAGCGGCGGGAGCAGCAGCTACACCGGCGACGAGCTGCTGATGCTCGTCGTGCGTGACCTCTCCGGCACCGTCGACACCGAAGCCGAACTCGCCCGCTCCCAGCGGCAGACCGAAATGATCCTGCGCGCCGCCGCCGAAGGCGTCGTCGGGACCGACACCGACGGCAGGGTCGTACTCGTCAACCCGGCCGCCGCCCAGATACTCGGCTTCCGCGCCAGTGATCTCGGCGGCAAGGAGCTGCACCCGCTGATCCTGCACTCCCGGCCGGACGGCGAGCCGTTCCCGTACGACGAGTCGCCGCTCGCGGACACGCTCAGGTCGGGGCGCAAACACCGGGTCCGGGGCCAGGTGCTGTGGGCGAAGAACGGCAAGCCGGTGCCGGTCGACCTGACGACCGCGCCGGTACGGGACGGGGACCAGCTGGTCGGTGCGGTGATGACGTTCACCGACCGGCGTCCCTACGAGGAGCTGACGCAGCAGCACACCACGGAGATCGCCGAGCGCCACGAGCGGCACACGGCCGAGCTGGCCGAGCGCGACGAGAAGTACACCGCCGAGATCGCGCGGCTCGACGAGAAGTACGCGGCGGAGCTGGCCGACAGGGCCGAGCGGTACGCGGCGGAGATCGAGGAGCGGGACGAGCGGGAGGCCTCGCTGACCGCCCGGCACGCCCAGCTGATCGCCGTACTCGGCGAGTCGCTGCGCGGGCCGCTGGAGGAGCTGCGGGGCGAGCTCGGCAAGCTGGCCGCGGACCCGGCCGGGCAGCTGTGGCCGGAGGCCAACCAGATCCTGCACCACCTCGCCGCGGGCTACGCCCGGATGACCACGCTCGTCGACAACGTGCTCGGCTTCCAGCGGCTGAACGCCGGTACCGACCAGCTGGCCAAGGCGAACGTGCTGCTCGACGCGGTCGTGACGGCCGGCGTCGAGGGCGCGGTCGAGCTGATCGGCCCTGGGCGCGCGCAGTTCGCGGTGCACGCCCCGACGATCGAGGCCGAGGTGGACGCGGCCCGGCTGGCGACGGCTCTGGCCCATCTGATCGCCGATGTCGCCGGCGTCGATTCGACCGGGCAGACCCGGGTCGTCGTGGGAGCGGGCGGCGGGTACGTCGACTCGACGATCGTGGTCGCGGCGGCGCAGCGCGGCGATGTCGTACGGATCGAGGTACGGGGACCGTACGCCGGGGGCGATCCGGTGCACGAGCCGATCGTCCGCGGGATCGTGGCGGCTCATGGCGGGGTGCTGCAGACGCACGAGGTGCCGGGGATGAGCGGCAGCGCGTACGTCCTGGAGGTGCCGCTGGGGGCGGGCTCGGGGACGGTGACGCCGCCGTCGGCCCCGTCCGCCTCGGCCGAGCCGGAGGCCGCGCCCGCGCCGCCCGCGCCCACGTCGGGTGGCGGTCGGCGGCGCGCACGGCGGGCCTCCACGGACGCGTTCCTGGAGAGCCCCGTGGAACCGGAGCCGTCCGGCGAGCCTTCGGGCCGGCGCCGGGCGCGCACGGACGCCCAAACGGACAGTGGCACAAACGGCGGTGCAAGCGGCGCGGGCGGCAGCGGTACGAACGGCGCGGGCGGCAGTGTCGGTGGTGACGGTGCGGGTGCCGGTGGCACGGGGCGTCGTCGCGGACGGCCCAGCCCCGCCGAGGCGGAGGCACCGGCCCCGGCGGCCGAAGGCTCCGTCGTCACCTCCGCGGAGGCCGGCGCCGGGCGCCCGGCGCTCGGGAACACGGTCCCGCCGCAGGGCGTGGGGCCTGAGGCGATGGTCCCCCAGGGCACAGGCCGCCGCGCCCGCCGCGCCCAGGCGGCGCTGCCCGCACTGCCTTCCGCGCCGTCGGCTTCCACGACTACTGCTGCTTCCGCGACTGCTGCGGCTCCGGCAACTTCTTCGACTCCTCCGGCCGGTGTGCCTTCGCCGCAGGCGGCGACGGCCCCTGCCGCGCCGGGCGCCACGACCGCCGGTGCCTGGGGGGACGGCGCATCCGGCGTGAGCCCGATTCCCGCTCCTCCCGCCCCTCCCGCTCCTGGCACCTCGGTCACGGTCGGCGGGTCGCACGACGGCGGCGCGGGCGGCAGTGGCGTCGGCGCCGGTGCGCTGGAGCCCGCCGGTACCGGTGCGCAGCCGGGTGGGCGGCGAGCACGGCGGGCTCTGTCGACCGCACAGGAGCGGCCCAGGCCCACCGGGAACACTGAGGACACCGGGGACACCGAAAACGCGCGAGCCGCGTTCGCGCTGCCGCCCGCCGAGGCCGACCGCGCCCCGGTCCCGCCGACGGCACCGGCGCCCGCGCCGGCCCCCGCCCCGGATCACGGTGACGAGGGCCGCCACGACGCCGCACATACCGAGCCGGGCGCCGATCACACCCCGCCGCAGCCGCACCCCGTACCGACCGGCCGCCGCCGGGCGCGCACGGCCGAGAACGGGGCCTCCGGGCAGGGCCTCGCCGCCCTCGCCGAGGCTGGGACGGCGCCTGCCGCTGCGGGCGGCGGCGGCACCGGATCCGTGCCCCTGCCGCCCGCCGCGGTCACCGCGCCCGGGCCGCGCCCCGCCGCTCAGCCGCTGCCCGCCGAGGCACCGGCACCGACACCCGTGGAGGCAGTGGCGGCTTCCGCCGACGCGTCGCAGGGCAGGGCGTTCAGCGTGCGCACGCTCGGCCAGGGCGTACCGTTCGCCCAGCAGATCGCCAAGCAGCAGAACCAGCAGTCCTCGTCGCAGCTCCCGCCTGTCCCGCAGACCTCACAGGCCACGCAGGCCACGCAGGCCACGCAGAACCAGACGCTCGGCTCCGGGCGCCGGCGCAAACTGGCCACCCCGCCCGAGAACAAGCTGGCCACCCCACCCGAGAAGGAGCGTCCGCTGCCCGAGGCGGCCGCACGGCCGCACCCGCAGCCCCAGCCCCAGCCCCAGCTGCCGCAGGTTGCCCAGCAACCCCACCAGCGGCTTTCCGTTCCCGCCGAGGGCCGGTCGTACGCGATAGGCGCACCGGACGAGGGCGCGGAGGGGCCCGAACCGCTCGACGGCCCCGGCGGCGCCGTCGAGGTGGCGAACCAGCCGCAGCCCGTGCCCGTCGACGACGAGCTGCCCCCGGAGCCGCTGGACAATCCGCGCCGACTGCTGGTCTGGCCCGCGCCGGACGTCGCCACGCAGCAGGCGCTGAGCGACCGCGGCTACCGGCCGGTGATCGTGCACTCGCGCGAGGAGGTGGACGCGCAGATCGCCGCGTTCCCCGCGGCGCTCTTCGTCGACCCTCTGACCGGGCCGATCACGCGCACCGCCCTCCAGTCGCTGCGCCAGGCGGCGGTGGCGGCCGAGGTGCCGGTGCTGCTCGCGGCAGGACTGGGGCAGGCCACGCGCGAGGCGGCGTACGGCGCCGACCCCGCCGTACTGCTGAAGGCGCTGGCGCCGCGCGACAGTGAGCAGCACCCGTCCCGGGTGCTGCTGATCGAGGAGCACGACGACATCGCGACCGCGCTGACGGCGACGCTGGAGCGGCGTGGGATGCAGGTCGCGCGGGCCGGGGCGGACGCGGACGCGGTGACGCTCGCACAGCAGATGCGGCCGAACCTGGTGGTGATGGACCTGATGCAGGTACGCCGCCGGCGCGCCGGGATCATCGACTGGCTGCGTGCGAACGGGCAGTTGAACCGCACCCCGCTGGTCGTCTACACCTCCGCGGACCTCGACCATGCGGAGCTGCCCAAGCTCTCCTCGGGCGAGACGGTCCTGTTCCTCGCGGAACGGTCCACGAGCGCCGAGGTGCAGGGCCGGATCGTCGACCTGCTCGCGAAGATCGGTACGAACTGACCCGAACGCGGGCGACCAAGGGCGGACGCGGGCGAGCGAGGAGGGACGAGGCGGAACGCGCCTCATCCCCCTGCCGCCGAGCGGGCCCGGACCGGCACGGCGTCGGCCCCGCAGCTGTCGCGCTGCGGGGCCGACGCGGCTCCTGAACCGCTGATTGCCGCTGTCCGGAGGGACGGAGGAACGAAGGAGGCCAGGGGGTCAGGGGGTCAGGGGGCGAAGCGGACGAGGGGGCGAGGAGCCGGAGGAGCCGGGTGGCGGATCGCCCTCGGCCTGCGTCAGCGCAGTTCGGTGACGTCCAGCTCGCCCTCCGCGTACTGCCTGCGGATCACCTTCTTGTCGAACTTCCCGACGCTCGTCTTCGGCACCGACGGGATGATCGCCCAGCGCTCCGGCAGCTGCCACTTCGCGATCTTCCCGGCGAGGAAGTCCTTCAGCGACGCGTAGTCGGCGGTGGAGCCTTCCTTCAACACGACCGTGGCCAGCGGGCGCTCGCCCCACTTCTCGTCCGGTACGGCGACGACCGCCGCCTCCGCGATCTCCGGGTGTGACATCAGCGCGTTCTCCAGCTCGACGCTGGAGATCCACTCACCACCGGACTTGATGACGTCCTTCGCCCGGTCGGTCAGCGTCAGGAAGCCGTCGGGGCCGATGACGCCGACGTCACCGGTCTTCAGCCAGCCGTCCTCGCTGAACTTGTCGACGGGCGTGAGGTCCTCGCCCGAGGCGCCGCCGTAGTACGCCCCCGCGATCCACGGCCCGCGCACCTCCAGCTCACCGGCCGACACGCCGTCCCACGGCAGGAACTCGCCGCCCGGGCCACGCAGCCGGGCCTCGACTCCGGCCGGGAAGCGGCCCTGGGTGAGCCGGTACCCGAACTCCGCCTCCGTACCGACCGCGTGGGCCGGCGGCCTGGCCACCGTGCCCAGCGGCGAGGTCTCCGTCATGCCCCAGGCGTGGCAGACGCGCATGCCCAGCTTGTCGAACGCTTCCATCAGCGACGGCGGGCAGGCGGAGCCGCCGATGGTCACCTGGGCGAGGGAGCTCACATCGCGGGGCTTCGCCGAGAGTTCGGCGAGGAGTCCCTGCCAGATGGTGGGGACGGCCGCCGCGTGCGTCGGGCGCTCGGTCTCGATCATCTCGGCGAGCGGGGCGGGCTGAAGGAAGCGATCCGGCATGAGCATGTTCACGCCGGTCATCAGCACGGCGTGCGGCAGGCCCCAGGCGTTGACGTGGAACTGCGGGACGACGACAAGGCTGGTGTCGGCATCCGTCAGACCCATCGACTCCGACATGTTGACCTGCATGGAGTGCAGATAGATCGAACGGTGGGAGTAGACGACGCCCTTGGGGTCGCCGGTGGTGCCGGAGGTGTAACACATCGCCGCGGCCATGTTCTCGTCCAGCGCCGGCCAGTCGTACGCGGTCGGCTTGCCGGCGAGCAGCTCCTCGTACTCGTGCACCTGGACCTGCGCTCCGTCGAGGAGGGAACGGTCGCCCGGGCCCGAGACCACGACATGCTCGACGGTCGACAGATGCGGGAGCAGGGGTGCGAGCAGCGGCAGCAGGGAGCCGTTGACGATGACCACGCGGTCGGCGGCGTGGTTGACGATGTAGACCAGCTGCTCGACCGGCAGCCGCAGATTGAGGGTGTGCAGGACGGCGCCCATGCAGGGGATGGCGAAGTACGCCTCGACGTGCTCCGCGTTGTTCCACATCAGGGTCGCGACCCGCTGGTCTCCGACGACGCCGAGATCCTCGCGGAGGGCGTGCGCCAGCTGGGCCGAGCGCTCACCGATCTCACGGTAGCTCCGGCGGTGCGGCTCGCTCTCCCCGGTCCACGTCGTGACCTGCGATGATCCGTGGATGGTCATCCCGTGATTCAGGATGCGGGTCACGGTCAGTGGTACGTCCTGCATGGTGCTCAGCACGGCGTCCTCCCGGTGGGCGCACGGCAGTAAGGGTGTGCAGATTCTGCGCACATACCACGCGGTATGTCACTACCCCCGGGTACGAAAACCAGGACGAAAACTTGTCGGCGCCCGGTCGTCAGCGCACCGGGGACAGTTCCGGGTCTTCGCGGAGCTTGCCGAGGGCCCGGGAGACCGCGCTCTTGACCGTGCCGACGGAGACCCCGAGCACCTCGGCCGTCTGGGCCTCGCTGAGGTCCTCGTAGTACCGCAGGACGACCATCGCGCGCTGCCGGTCCGGAAGCTTCATCACGGCACGCCACATCGCGTCGTGCAGCACCTGCTGCTCTGCCGGGTCGGGGGTGGGCACCCCGGACGGCTCCGGCAGCTCGTCGCACGCGAACTCGTCGACCTTGCGCTTGCGCCACTGCGACGTACGGGTGTTGAGCAGCGCGCGGCGGACGTAGCCGTCGAGCGCCCGGTGGTCCTCGATGCGATCCCAGGCGACATACGTCTTGGTGAGCGCGGTCTGCAGCAGATCCTCGGCGTCGCTCGGGTTCGCCGTGAGAGAGCGGGCGGTGCGCAGCAGCACGGGCCCCCGCGCCCGTACGTACGACGAGAACGACGGGTAGGAGGGCGGCGGCGCGGCGGCCCTGGAAGCGGTCGCGCAGACTGGCGTGGTCATGGCTCCACGCTAGGAGCGGCCCCTGCCCACAGGGATCGGCCCCAGGTCCCGAAACCGGGTCCGCCTCAGGTTGTAGGGGCGAGGCCGTCCCCACCTCCTTTGGGTGGAGGAGCCGTGGCCTCTAGGTCAGGGTCGGCGGCCCGGCCGGCGGGCCCGGTCGGCGGCCCGGCAAGTGGGTTCGGTCGGCAGCCCGGCCGGCGGCTCGGCAAGTGGGCCCGGCCGGCGGCTCGGTCGGCGGGCTCGTCCGCTCAGGCGGGCTGCCCTTGGACCTCCGATGTCCGTCCTGGGCGCTCCTCCCTCAGTCGTCCGCGCCGAGGATCAGCCCGGAGGTGGGGACTCCCGTACCCGCCGTGACCAGGGTCCTGGCCGCGCCGGATATCTGGTTCACCGATGTGCCGCGCAGCTGCCTGACCGCTTCCGCGATGCCGTTCATACCGTGCAGATACGCCTCTCCCAGCTGGCCTCCATGCGTGTTGAGGGGAAGGGCGTCCGCGGCTACGAAGTCCGCCGCCTCGCCCGGCCCGCAGAAGCCGAACTCCTCCAGCTGCATGAGCACGAACGGCGTGAAGTGGTCGTAGAGAATGCCCACATCGATGTCCCCCGGGGCCAGTCCCGAGGTCCGCCAGAGCTGGCGGGCGACCACGCCCATCTCGGGCAGTCCGCTGAGATCGTCGCGGTAGTAGCTGGTCATCTGCTCCTGCGCCCGGCCGGCGCCCTGTGCCGCGGCGACGATCACGGCGGGTGGCTGGGGCAGGTCCCTGGCCCGCTCGACAGAGGTCACGACGACGGCCTGACCGCCGTCGGTCTCCTGGCAGCAGTCCAGCAGCCGCAGCGGCTCGACGATCCACCGGGAGGCGGCGTGATCGGCGAGGGTGATCGGCTTCCCGTGGAAGTACGCCGCGGGATTGCGGGCGGCATGGCGCCGGTCCGTCACGGCGACATGACCGAACGCCTCAGGAGTCAGCCCGTACGTGTGGAGATAGCGCTGGGCCGTCATCGCCACCCAGGAGGCGGGGGTGAGCAGCCCGAACGGAATGTTCCAGCCGAGCGCCGCGCCCTCCGCCGACGGCTCCCGCTGCTGCACACCGGAGCCGAATCTCCGGCCCGAGCGCTCGTTGAACGCGCGGTAGCAGACGACGACTTCGGCAACTCCCATCGCAACGGCGAGGGCGGCCTGCTGGACGGTGGCACAGGCCGCGCCGCCGCCGTAGTGGACCCGGGAGAAGAACGACAGCTCGCCGATGCCCGCCGCCTGCGCCACGGTGATCTCGGGGCTCGTGTCCATGGTGAAGGTGACCATGCCGTCGACGTCCGCGGGAGAGAGCCCGGCGTCGTCGAGGGCGGCCCGGACCGCTTCGACGGCCAGCTTCAGTTCGCTGCGCCCGGAGTCCTTGGAGAACTCGGTCGCCCCGATCCCGACGACCGCCGCCCGGCCGCCGAGCGTGTCGGCCCTGCGCACACTCATGATCGCCCCTCCGGAACTGCCCAGGTCACCGTCACCGTGCCGGTGACGTGGTGTCCGATCCCGTTCGCCCCGACGACCCTCACCTGTGCCGTGTCCCCGTCCACTTCGGTGACCGTGCCGGTCAACGTCATGGTGTCGCCCGGGTAGTTGGGGGCACCGAGCCGTATCGCCACCTTGCGGAGCACGGACCGCGGACCGAAGTGGTCCGTGATGAACCGCCCCACCAGTCCGTTGGTCGTCAGTATGTTCATGAAGATGTCCGGGGAGCCCTTCGCCTTCGCGAGCTCCGCGTCATGGTGCACGTCCTGATAGTCCCGGGAGGCGACGGCACCCGCGACGATCAGGGTGCGGGTGATGGGGATGGTGAGCGGAGGCAGTTCCTCGCCAACGCGTGGGCCACTGTGTGTCGCGTCGCTCATGCCGTCTCCTCCTTCGCGAGCAACATGCCGAGTTCGTCGAGGAGTTGGGAGCCGCTGCCCAGATAGGCGTCGAGCTGGCGCCCCCACAGGAAGTGCCGGTGGACGGGGTGGTCGATGTCGGCGCCGAGACCGCCGTGCAGATGCTGTCCGGTATGGACGACCCGCTTGCCCGCCTCGGACGCCCACCAGCCGGCGGTCAGCGCGTACGTGACGCACGGCAGGCCTTCGTCGTACCGCCAGGCCGCCTCGTACGCGGTGACCCGGATCGCCTCCGTGTCCATGAACGCGTCGGCGGCGCGGAGCTGTACGGCCTGGTTGGTGGAGAGGGGGCGGCCGAACTGCTCCCGTGTCGAGGTGTACGCCACGGTCCTGGCGAGGGAGCCCGCGCACACGCCCGCCTGGAGCCCTGCGAAGGCGGTACGGGCCGCGGCGAGCACGTCCTCGTACGCCCCGTCGTCGCCGACCCGCTCACCGGGCGTGCCGTCCAGCGTGAGCCGGCCCGCCGCCCACGGGGCGGTGGTCTCCACCCGTGCGGTCTGCGCGTCGACCGTCCGTATCAGCCACAGGGCACGGTCGTCGTCGGGCACGAGCACATGGGTGGCGTCCCTCAGCCACGGCACCCAGGTGACCGTCCCGGTCAGCCGCCCGTCGGCGGCCCGCACCGCACCGCACGCGGGGAACGCGCCGGTCGCGACGGCCGTCCCCTCCCGCAGGGCCGGCAGCAGGCGCGCCCGCTGCTCGTCCGTGCCGTGCCGGACCAGCGCAAGGAGTCCGTAGACGCAGCTCGCCGCGAGGGGAACCTGCGCGGTCGTGCGCCCCTGCTCCTCCAGCAGCAGCACGAGGCCGAGCAGCCCGATGTCCTCGACGGCCGCGGTCAGCCCGGCCGCGCACAGCGCCTTCCACAGCTCGGCGTCGGTTCCGGTACCGGCCCCGGTGGCGACGAGCCGCTCATGCGTGGACAGGTCCCCGAAGATCCTCGCTGCGAGATCGCGGGCCGCGGCCTGCTCCTCCGTGGGTGTGAAGTCCATGCCTCAGCCCTCGCTCCCCCGGAACACGGGCAGCTCCAGCTCCTCGTCGACCCGCAGGAACTCGAGCCGGACCGGCATCCCGATCCGCACCTTGTCGTACGGCACCCCGGTCACGTTGCTGACGATCCGCACACCTTCGGCGAGCTCGATGAGCCCCACCGCGTATGGACCCACCGCATATGGACCCGCCGCGTCAGGACCCGCCGAGTCGGCGGCATGCTCGGAGACGGTGAAGGCCGGGAAGGGCGGGTGGTGCATCACCACGTACGAGTAGACGGTCCCGTCTCCGCCCGCCTCGACCGTGTCCCACTCCGCCGAACCGCACGCACCGCACCCCGGCAGCCAGGGGAAGCGGAGCGTCCCGCACCCTCCGCAGCGCTGTATCAGCAGCTTGTGCTCGGCGACGCCGTCCCAGAATCCGGCGTTGTCCCGGTTGATCACCGGGCGGGGCCGTCGGGCCTTGGGCTTCCTTGCGGCGGCCGGTGTGTACTTGAGGATGCGGAAGCGGTGCGTCCCCGCGAGCTCGCCGTCCGCGCGGATGTCCATCCTGGTCGTGACGAAGTGCCCCGTCCCCAGCTTGGTCGTCTTGCGCGGCGACACCGACTCGATCACCGAGTCGTAGGTGATCCGGTCACCCGGCCGCAGCGGTCTCAGATACTCCTGCTCGCAGTCGGTCGCCACCACCGAGGTGAACCCGGCGCCGTCGAGCAGCGCGGACAGCTCGTCATACTCGCCCGAGCGGTCCGAGTGCCCTGAGAGACCGCCCATCGTCCAGGCCTGGAGCATCGTCGGCGGGGCGATCGCGTCCGGTCCCGCGTACGCCGGATTCGTGTCGCCCATCGCCTCGCACCAGTGCCTGATCATCGGCTCGTTGACGAGGTCCTTGCCCGTGCCCGCCGTGGTCGCGACCCGCCGCCCCTCGTACGCCTTCAGCCGCGTGTACAGGTCGTCCGAATCCGTATTCACCGCTTCCCCCTCCGCATCCCGAGCCGCATCGTCGCGACGATCTCCCGCTGCACCTCGCTCACCCCGCCCCCGAAGGTGTTGATCTGCGCCGCCCGGTTCATCCGCTCCAGCTCCCCGTCGCCGAAGACTCCCGGTGAACCGGCCCTCACCAGTCCCGCCTGGCCCGTGATTTCCTGGCACATTCGATACACCTCAACGGCCGATTCGGTTCCCATGAACTTCACGCCGCTCGCGTCGCCGGGGGCCGGTCGACCGGCCCCCACATCCCCCACCAAACGCCAGTTGAGCAGGCGCGTTGCAGCGAGTCGGGCATGCACTTCGGCGAGCCTGGACCGCACCCACGGCTCGTCAACCGGTCGGCCGCCCGTCACCGGATCGGGGGTACGTGCATGCTGCAGCGCCGCCGCGGCGAAGTCCTCGGCCTGCATGCCGATGGCCGCGAGCGCGACCCGCTCGTGGTTCAGCTGGTTGGTGATCAGACCCCAGCCGCCGTTCTCCTCGCCGACCAGATTCGCTGCGGGCACGCGTACCGCGTCGTAGTACGTCGACGTCGTCGTCAGCCCGCCGACCGTCTCGATCGGCGTCCAGGAGAAGCCCGGCGCGTCCGTCGGCACCAGGATGATCGAGATGCCCTTGTGCTTGGGCGCCTGCGGATCCGTACGGCAGGCGAGCCAGATCCAGTCGGCGTTCTGGGCGTTCGAGGTGAAGATCTTCTGCCCGTCGATCAGCCAGCCGCCTGCCTCGCGGCCCGCACCCCCGACCGGCCCCGACCCACGGCCCGAATCCCCGACCGGGTCACGGCTCCCGCCCCCGACAGGCTCACCCCCGGCTTCCCGGCCCTCCTCGGCGTCGGCCGCACCACCTGCCCGCACCGCCTTCGTCCGCAGCGAGGCGAGATCCGTACCGGCCTCGGGCTCGCTGTACCCGATCGCGAAGACGACATCGCCGCACAGGATCCGCGGCAGGAAGAAGGACTTCTGCTCCTCGGTCCCGTACTTCATCAGGGTCGGGCCGACGGTGTTCAGCGTGACCATGGAGACGGGCGCGCCCGCGCGGTACGCCTCGTCGAGGAAGACGAACTGCTCGTCCGCGCCGCGGCCCTGCCCGCCGTACTCGACGGGCCAGCCGAGCCCGAGCAGCCCGTCGGTGCCGATCCGCCGCAGCAGCCGGCGCTGCTCCGCCGTGTCCTCGGCGGCCGGCGGCCCGCCCGGCATCAGCTCGCGGAAATACGAACGGAGTTCGGCGCGCAGCCGCTGCTGGCGCTCTGTCGGGGCAAGGTGCACGGCGGCGGCCTCCCGGGCGGCGCAGGAGTGAGGGCTGTGAGGGGTTCTCGACTGTCGGGGACCCGACCCTGCAGGTTTCTGACTGTCCGTCAGATAAGCCGGAGCTGTCAAGGTCATGAACACGGCCAAGGCGTCGCCGACGTCGCCCGGACACCCGCGCGCGAGGTGGCCCTCGTGCCCGCCCGCGAGGTGGCCCTCGTGCCCGCCCACGCGAAAGCCCGGGTTCCCCCGATGCTGCCCCCGATGGGCAAAGAACGAGGAACGGCCTGCACGCCGATGCCGTAGCACCGCCGTACAGGCCGTTGTTCACCCCTGCTCACCCCTCACCAGGCCCCCTCGGGCCGCGACTCACCAGAGCTCGAAGAAGTTCACCGCGACGCTGTCGTCCGACTGGTCGATCGCCGTGAAGCCCGAGCCGTTCACGCTCGCCGTGTTGTTCTCGTTGGAGGCCCCGGAACCGGTGGCCACCTGCTGGGTGGTCGTCGAGTTGCCCAGGTTGTCGTTGCCCACACCGCTGCCGCTGATCACGGCCACGGCCGCGTTCGATCCGTCGTCCGCGAAGGCTCCGCTGTCGGCGTGCGCCACACCGGCGAAGAGAGCGGCGGCGAGGGGCAGCGCGGCGACGGCGGCCAGGGCGCGGGCGGTACGGATGCTTGCCATGTCAATTCCTCCAGGAATTGGAAGTGCACCAGAGTGCACCGGAAGTTCAGAACTGCGGCTGGAACCCGGGCGGTTGGCCGACCGCCTCGGGTCGTTCTCACGACGTCGCGAGTCCAGAGTTGCCCACCGAATCCCCGGCGAACCACCCCGGAGGCCGCGATTCCTCCTCAAGCGTGAGGACATGTCGATAAACCCCCTCCACGCTCTCAAATCCGCAGCTCAAGCCGCTCCGTACCGCCAGAACCGCCCGCGGCGGCAGGAGAAGCGTTCCGGCACATTTTCCGCCATTCCCCCACCACCCCTTCCTTTAGTCGAACACTAGTACGAACATAGAGCCATGGCCACCACCGACCGGCACAGCGCCACCCTGGCCCTCGCCCACGCTCTCTCCGCTGCCGAGCGCGGGCTCCCCGTGATCCCCCTGTCCGCCACCAAGCTCCCCGCCCTCCCCTCACCCCACCGCCGCGACCCGCAGCCGGTCTTCTGCCGCGGCGAGTGCGGACTCCTCGGACACGGCGTGCACGACGCCACCGCCGACCCCGCCGCCGTACGGGCGCTCTTCGCCGCCGCGCCCTGGGCCACGGGGTACGGGATCGCGTGCGGCCGGCCACCGCACCACCTGATCGGTGTCGATCTCGACACCAAGTCCGCGGCGACGGGCGGCACGGACTCCGTCGCGGCGCTGCGTCAGCTGGCGCTCCAGCATCTGTTCACGGTCCCGGAGACGGTCACCGTGATCACGCCGAGCGGCGGGCGGCATCTGTGGCTGACCGGCCCGCCCGACGTCGTCGTCCCCAACTCGGCGAGCCGCCTCGCGCCCGGTATCGACATCAGGGGAGCCGGGGGCTACCTCGTCGGTCCGGGGTCGGTCTCGGCGCACGGTGCGTACCGGCTCGCGCCCGGCTCAGCGAACTTGTCCCCCGCACCCTGCCCCAGCGCTCTGCTGCACCTGATCGCGCCCCCCACGCGCCCCCACCACCCGGCGCCGTCCCGCGCGCCGCGGGGCCAGGGCCTCGGCCTCGTTCAATTCGTGCTCGCCGCGAACGAGGGGCAGCGCAACACCCGGCTGTTCTGGGCCGCCTGCCGGGCGTACGAGAACGGCATCGGCGACTCCCTCGCGGACGCGCTGACCGACGCCGCCGTGCATACCGGCCTGACCGAACGCGAGGCACGCGCCACCATCGCGTCGGCGGCCCGCCTCACGAACCGCTGACCGCGCCCGTCGCACCGGACCCCCGTCCCCCACGCCTCCTCGCCCGCTCGGCGATCACGAACGTCACGCTGATCAGCAGGGCCCAGGCCCCGAACTTCGCCACCGAAACCGGCTGCCAGCCGTCCAGCTGGTCCGGGTAGCTCCACGCGCCGGCATACGTCGCCGCGTTCTCCGCGACCCAGAGGAAGAAGCCGATCAACACGAAGCCGAGCGCGAGTGGCATACGGTAACGCCGCGCGCCCACGGTGTAGCCGACCCACGTCCCGGCGGTCGCACACAGCATCGCCGCGGCCAGCACCCAGCGGGCGTCCGGCAGCCAGTGGTGGCTGAAGAAGTTCACGTACACGGCGCCCGCGAGCCAGGCCATCACAGACGGCCGGTAGCCGGTCAGCCGAAGATCCAGCAGCTGCCAGGCGCGGCAGACGTAACTGCCCACCGCCGAGTAGAGGAACCCGCCGTACAGCGGCACGCCCCAGACCTTCGTGACCGCGTCCTCCGGGTAACTCCACGACCCGAGCCGCACCTTGACCAGTTCGAACAGCAGCCCGACGAGATGGCATCCGGCGATCACCACGGTGTCCCGCGCGCTGTCCCAGCCCACCCAGCGCGCCACCACGGCCAGCCCGACCCCGTACACCAGCACCAGGTCGTAGCGTGCGACGGGAAGCTCGGGCAGCATCCCCGACACGGCGATTCCGCCGACGAGCGCGACCGCGAACGCGCAGCAGCGCGCCTGCAGCAGCCCGAAGCGTACGAGCTGCCGTGCTCCCTCGCAGATCTTCTCCATGCCTTGTGGACGCGCGCCGTGCTTCGGGCGGTTGTACGAGGCGCAGCACCATCTTCCGCACTCCGGTGACATGCCTCACAGGAGAAACACAGGAATCGAGAGCAACTGTCCGCCTTGGATGCTTTCACCCACCCTGCGAGTCGGCCTGAGTCGGCGTCACCTGCCCCGCCCTCCACGTAACTTGCTTCCTCCCCGACATATCCCGGTCATACGATCACCGCGATCATCACAATCGCCACACAGTCGCGCCGCGTGAACAAACACCGCGGCGGCTGGCCCACGATTTCGGATCCCAGAAAAGGGTGCTCGTGACATTCCGTCGCATTCTGGCAACGACCGTCGCCGCTGCCGTGACCACGCCCGCCGTGCTGCTCTCCGTCACCCCTGCGTTCGCCGACAGCACTCCGGCCACCACGCAGGCCGAGAAGCAGGCCAACGAGAGGCGGGCCGCCGCGCCGGCCGGTGACCGGACCGGCAAGCCGCGGGCCGGCACGTCCTCCATCGAAGAGCTGGAGAAGGCCGCCGCGCAGGCGCAGAAGGCGTACGACGATGCCGTGGCCGCCGAGCAGGCCGCGCAGAAGGCCGTGGATGCCGCCTTCTCGGACGACGCGCTCCTCGCCGTTGCGGCCAAGGCCGCCGAGAAGGAAGCGGCCGACGCCACGACCGCCCTGGCAAACGCCGAGAATGCGCTCGCCGGCGCGAAGGCCGCGCTCGCCGCACTGCCCGAGTCCGCCACCGAGGAGAAGGCAGCCGCCGAGAAGGCGGTGGCGGATGCCGAGGCAGCCGCCACGACCGCCAAGGCCAACAAGATCGCGGCCGACGACAAGGCGGAGAAGGCCCGGACGGCCGCGGACGACGCCCGCATCGCCGCGCTCAAGGCGCTGGCCAAGGCTCAGAAGGCCACGGCCGAGGCCCTGAAAGCGAAGAACGCGGCCGACAAGGCGCTCGCCGACGCCAAGGAGGAAGAAGACGGGGGAGAAGAAGGCGAGGAGGGCGACTGCTCGTACGAGAGCGAGCTCACCACCGTCGCCGACGGCCTGCCTGCCAAGATCGTCGCCGGCTCCACGGTCGACTTCTCGCTCCGGGTGACCAACGGGACCGACAAGACGCTCGACAAGGTCCTGCCGTTCGTCTACTTCCACGCGACGGACAAGAGCGGCTACAACGTCACCGACGGCGCCTTCAGTCTGCAGTGGTCCACCGCCGCTTCCCCCACCTGGAAGACGGTCGAGGAGGACAGCTACGCCGGTTCCATCACCCCGCTGAAGGCCGGCGCCCACGCCGACGTCAAGCTGCGCCTGAAGGTCGACGGCAAGGCACCGGCCGGTGAGGGTCTCGCCTTCTTCGCCGGTGACTACGTCAACAAGGACGGCTCCTGCGGCGGGAACGACTTCACCGAGTACTCCTTCGAGCTGCTGGCCGCCGGCACCAAGCCCGGCAAGACCGACGACGCCAAGCCCGGCAAGACCACGCCGAGCACCTCGGGCACGCAGGCGCAGACCACGTCCACCCAGCCGCTGAACTCCACCACCGGCAGCCTGGCCGACACGGGCTCCGCCTCGGCTCTGCCGCAGCTCGCCGCGGCGGCCGGAGCGGCCGTGGCGCTCGGCGCAGGCACCGTCGTCGTGCTGCGCCGCCGCAAGGCGGGCTCCGCCTCCTGACGCACCACCCCTCGTGTGCGTGAGCCTGCCTCGCGTACGTGAGGCACGTGAGGCACCCCCTCCCGTACGGGCACCCTTCGCGTGCGCGAGGAAGGGCGCTCCCCGGCAGCGGGGGGCGCCCTTTTGCGAGGCGGTCGCCGACCTGAGAGTGCGGTGCGGCTCACCGCACGGACCCGGGCCTCGCGGCACGGACCCGGGCCTCGCGGCACAGACCCGTGCCTCGCGGCACAGACCCGTGCCTCGCGGCACAGACCCGTGCCTCGCGGCACAGACGCGAGCCTCACCGCCCCGACACACGGTCACCGAACCGACGCCGCCGGCGGACGTTCGCGTACGGCGCCGTAGGCGATGAAGTACGCCGGCACCCGGCTCAGCCACCGCGAGGTCGTGAGCAGCTCGGTCACCCGCTGCGCCCGCGCAGGGTTGCCGAACGGCGGGCGGCCCGTCAGCAGCGGTTCGATGACCCGCGCGTGGGCGGTCCGCTGCAGCGCCTGCGTCACGACCGTGGTCGGCCAGCGACGGCGCTGGACGGCGCGTACGTCCCGCAGACCGACCGCGCCTTCGCGCAGCGGTTCGACGAGATACCGGGCGGCGGCCACGGCGTCCTCGACGGCGAGGTTGATGCCGATGCCGAAGACCGGCGACATGGCGTGCGCCGCATCGCCGATGCACAACAGACCCGGGCGGTGCCAGCGCCGGAGGCGGTCGAGTCGGACATCGAGGAGTTTCACCTCGTCCCACGACCGCAGCGCGTGCACCCGGTCCGCGAGCCATGGGACGGCCGCCGTGAAATCGGCCATGAACCGATCGAGACCGGCGGCGCGGCGCGGGGCGTCGGTGCCCTTCTGGATCAGCGCGGCGACCTGCCAGTAGTCCCCACGGTCGATCATGGCGCTGAAGAAGCGGTCGCCGACGCCTCCCACCAGCCCGTGCGGATCGTCCTCCCGCCGCGGCAGCCGGAACCACCAGGCGTCCATCGGGCAGGTGAAACTCCGCAGCCCCAGTTCGGGCAGCAACCGGGCCAGCGAGCTCCGGCCGTCGCAGGCCACGGTCAGGGTTGCCCGTAGCTCACCGGTGCGGCCGTCCGGGGTGCGGTACCGCACCCCGGTGACCCGTCCGCGCTCCACCAGGAAGGAGGTCGCCTCGGTGCTCATCCGTACGGAGAAGGAAGGCTCCCGCCCGGCCTCGTCGGCAAGGAGGTTGAGCAGGTCCCACTGCGGCACCATCGCGATGTAGTTGTACGGGCCGCGCAGCACGCCGATGTCTCCGACGGTGACCAGCGAACGGTCCGGGCCGAGCGGCAACTGGACCGTCGTCACCCGCCGCTGCGGCAGACCGGCGAACCGCTCGGCCAGGCCCAGGTCGTCCAGCAGCGCCAGGGTGGACGGATGCACGGTGTCGCCGCGGAAGTCGCGCAGGAAGTCGCCGTGCTTCTCCAGGACGGTGACCTCGACACCGGCCCGGGCGAGCAGCAGGGCGAGGACCATTCCGGCGGGGCCGCCACCCACCACACAGCACGTGGTCCGCTCCATCGCACCCGCTCCCTTCGGTGAAATCCAGCGATCCACCACACTGGGGCATATACCCTCAAGTCCGGATCAATCTGTCGCAAGAGTTCGCGAAGCACACCTCACGCGTTCGCGACGCACCTCAAGCGTTCGCCATGCACGTCAAGCGTTCGCAGCGCACGTCAGGCGTCGCGACGCACCTCGGGAGGCACGATGAGCCAGCAACCGGTCCTTCTGCCCTACGCCGACCCGGCCTTCGTCGCCGACCCCTTCCCGCTCTACCGACAGCTGCGCGAGGAAGGCCCGGTGCGCCGCGCCGTCATCGCCGGCGGCCTGGAAGCCTGGCTGGTCACGCGGTACGACGACGGCCTCGCGGCGCTCTCCGACCCGCGGCTGAGCAGCGACATCCACGACGCGTCGGATCCCCGGCTCATGGAGACGCTGCCCGCGACGGAGCGCGAGTCCATGGTGAGCAACATGCTCCGCTCCGACCCGCCCGACCACACCCGCCTGCGCCGCCTGGTCTCGAAGGCGTTCACCGCGCGGAGGGTGGCCGAGCTGCGGCCCCGCGTCCAGGAGATCACCGACCGACTGCTCGACGCGATCGCGCCCACCGGCCGCGCCGACCTCGTCGCGGACTTCGCGCTGCCCCTCCCGGTCACCGTGATCAGCGAACTGCTCGGCGTGCCCGTGGACGACCGGCACGACTTCCAGCGGTGGACCGACCAGATGATCATGCGAGGTGCGAAGCTGCCCGACCCGGCCCTGGTGGACGAGGCCTGGCAGCACATGCGCTCATACCTGACCAAGCTGCTGGAAGCCAAACGAGCCCGGCCCGGGGACGACCTGCTCAGCGCGCTGATCACCGCCCGGGACGAGGAGCAGCGACTGGACGAGGACGAACTGATCGCCATGGTGTTCCTGCTGCTCGTGGCGGGGTACATCACCACGGTCAACCTGATCGGCGGCGGCGTCGCCACACTGCTCGCCAACCCCGGCCAGCTGGAGATGCTGCGGGACGATCCGGAACTGATGCCCGGCGCGATCGAGGAGTTCCTCCGCTACGACGGACCGGTCAGCCCCGGCATCGCCCGTTTCGCGCGCGAGGACGTCACCATCGCGGGCGTCACCATCCCGCGCGGCGCGACCGTGCTGATCGCGTCCGCCATCGCCGACCGCGACCCGTCGCGGTTCCCCGACCCCGACCGCCTGGACATCACCCGGCAGGACAACGCCCACCTCGCGTTCGGACACGGCATCCACTACTGCCTGGGAGCGCCGCTGGCCCGGCTGGAGGGCCAGATCGCCATCGGCACCGTCCTGCGCCGCCTTCCCGGCCTCGCCCTCGCCGTACCCCCCGGCGAACTGCGCTGGCGCCTCGGCGGCCTCCGCGGCCCCCAGCACCTGCCCGTCACCTTCACCCCGGTCGACCCGAAAGGGTAACGGGGCGTGCTCACGGTCCGGACGGGCCTCGGTCCGGACGGGCCTCGGTCCGGACGGGCCTCGGTCCACACGCCTGCCCGTCGGCACCCGGTTTCAGGGCCCGGAAGACCTCCGACGTCCGGGCCTTTTCGCCTCTCACGCACGTCCCTTTTGGCTGCTCACAACCGTTTCGCGCACTCGTTCGAATCCTGTCCGCCCGCTGTGTTAGGTTGCGGCGCCTTCCGGAGGACTGTTCCGCGTCGACCCCCGTGTGTCCGCGTCGAACGGCCTTCTTCCCATGCCTTCTTGGAGGTGCTGCGTGGCCGCACGCCACAAGCCGAACCGACGACGACCGCTCGTACGGAGCGGAATTGCCACCGCCCTGGCCCTCGCGGCCGCCGGCGGATCCCTGCCCTTCCTCCTGTCGGACGCCCACGCCGAGACCCCCTCACTGACGATCCCGGCCCCGGACCGCTTCAAGCCGGTCGCCAACCCGTTGTACGGCGCGGGGCCCGGCGGAGTCGTGGAGCGCACGGAGGTCGAGGACCAGAGCGCGCTCGGCTACTACCGCTGGACCCCGGACGGCGGTACCCCGGTCGACCTGCCCGCCTCGTCCCCGTACGACGACGTCAACTCGATCGACGGAGGCGGAGGGAGCCACGTCTCGGTCACCAGCGGGGACGTCGTCGCGATCTACGACTTCCCGAACCAGGTGCAGCTCAAGGACATGAAGTCCGGCACCACCACCAAGTACACGCTGCCCAGCGGCCACTTCTACCGTGGCGTCTTCGGCTCCGCCGTGCTCACCGCCACCCGGGACGCGGACGGCAACAAGGACGTCCTGCACGTGCTGCGCATGGCGGACGGTCAACTCACCGACACCCTCGTCACCGGCCTGAACGGCTGGGTCGCCGAGGACGGCATGACGCTCGGCGGCGACGACCGTTCGGTGGCGATCTGGTACGCGCAGCCCGACGGCACCCGCGGTGTCGGTCTGCTGGACCTGGCGACGGCGGAGGTCACCCCGGCGTTCCCGGGCGCCACCGGCACGAATGCCCAGGTCGTGTTCTCGGACGCGTACGTCGCCTGGTACTCGCCCGAGGGCGGCAACACCATGGCTCGCGTACTGCCCCGCGCCACCCCGGAGGCGGCCGACACCAAGGTCGAGCTCGGCTCGGACGGTGAGGGCACCCCACGGCTCGGGCTCGTCGGCGACTGGCTGCTGACCACACGTCAGTTCGAGCAGAGCCAGGGCGACTTCCTGGCCCGTCAGGGCGCGCCGCTCACCGCCCTGCCGATTGCCGGCGGCGAGCCCAAGACCCTGCTGGAGCACGCCGGTTGGCGTATGGCGCAGGTTCCGGGCGGCGGCGTGACCGTCACCGGTGGCACCTCGGCCGGGGACTGGGCGGTGCGCCGGATCTCCGTCGGCAACGACGAGGCGCCCGTGCTGCGTACGGTGCGCCGGGTGACGCCCAAGGAGGGGAAGCTCACGCGGATGTCGCTCACGGCCGGGCACCTGGTCACGGCCGAGTCCGACACCACGTACCTGCCGGCGCTGTTCCAGCGGCAGATCACCCTCGGCACCGCCCCGTCGGCGGGTGAGCGGTCGCTGCTCGCGCGGCCGGACGCGCAGACCACCGGCGAGGCGGCGCAGCGCGCGTACGATTCGCGGCAGCCGGTCGGCACCGGAGACGGCCGTACCGTCGTCGCCACGACCGACGCGGACGGCGCCCAGGTGCTCGTCGTGCCGGCAGCGGACGGCACGAAGACCGTCGTACCCGCCGTGGACCCGCAGACCGGCGAGAAGATGCCGACGGGCTCCGACCACTACTCGGCCGTGCGATCGGCCTCCGGCCGCTACGTGGTGTTCGGCGACAGCGGACGCGGCCTGGAGGACCGGCAGTACGTCGTCGACCTGGACGCGTCCGGCGGGCCGAAGGTGATCCGGGTCCGCCAGGGCCAGGGCGGGCTCGCGGTATGGGGCACCAAGCTGTGGATGCCGGGCGACTCGGAGGGCACGCTCCAGGCCGTCGATCTCAAGTCCGGCGAGACGACGACCACGGAGGCGATCACTGACAACGGCTGTCTGCCGCAGCAGCTGCAGACCGCCGGACCGTGGGTGTACTGGGACTGCTACCCCTCGGGGTCGATCAGCTCCGGCCACGGCGTCTACAACACGCAGACCCAGCAGTCGTCGTGGGCCCCGCGCGGCATCCTCGGCGACGGCTACGTGGTGGCGTACGACGGGGACCGCGGCCAGCTCAACCTGACCCCGATCGGGGACGCGCCGCGCACCATCGAGGCCTTCACGGTCCAGTACGTGTACCCGATCGTGGAGGCCGACCGCTTCGGCGGCGCGCTCGCATACGCGAAGGAGAAGAGCGGCCAGATCACCGTGGTCGACTCGGGCGTCGCCACCTCCCCTGTGGCCGGGATCGAGTCGCGGGTCGATCAGTCCGTGGACCTCAAGTCCGCCACCGACGCCGTGTGGGACGCGGACTGGCAGCTGTCCAAGCCCGTCACCGACGCCCAGGTGACGGTCCGGAACAAGACCGGGCGCACGGTGTTCACGGGCTCGGCCAAGGAGTACGCCGCCGCCGTCTCGTTCTCGTGGGACGGCCGGACCAGCGACGGCCGGTACGTCAACGACGGCACCTACACCTGGGAGCTCACCGGCACGCCCGCGGACGGCAGCGGCGGCGCTCTGAAGGTTACGGGCACGGTCGCCTTCAGCGGCGGCCAGCACGCGCGTACCACGAGCTGAACAACGGCGCCGATCACCTGAACGGCGACGGCAAGTGCATCTTCGCCGAATCAGCCGCTGTGTGGCGCAGGCCATGCCCCCGGTGAGCGAAACGCCGGGGGCATGACCACACCACCGTCCGCGCGCGCCCGCGCGGGGGTGGCTAGGCCGACCCGGCGGGGTCGTGGGTGATCAGGTCTCCCGGCTGACACCCGAGGACATCGCAGATCCTCGACAGGGTGGAGAAGCGAATGGCCTTGGCTCGCCCGTTCTTGAGCACGGACAGGTTGACGACGGTGATGTCCACTCGCGCGGACAGTTCGGTGAGCGTCATGCCGCGCTCGGCAAGGAGCCGGTCGAGGTGGATCCGGATCGCATGCAGTTCCTCATCGGGCATCAGATGGTCCCTTCGAGGTCCTCTCGCATCCGCACACCCTCGCGCGTGATCTTCCCCATGATCACTGCGGCGAGACCGGCGAGGACGAGCACCTGCGGCCCGGAGACCGTCGGCCCAGAACCCGCGACGACCGGCGCCATGCTCTCGACGAGCCAGGACTGCGACCAACCGACGACGAGGCCGGCCAGCGGCGTGCCCACGGCGACGAACCAGCCGAGAACGGAGAGCCGTTGCGACACCGCATCGGTGAACGGCCCCTGCAGCCGGACGGCCTTGAGCAGCTGGGAGAAGAGCAACAGCGCGAGGAAACCGAACAGCAGCCAAGGCAGTTCGCCCCCGAGGTCGGCAGCGCGCTGCCCCACGGAGGGGCTGTCCTGGCAGAGGCGCGTGGCGCTGCTGGACGCTTCCACGCCCTTGCCGACCGGCAGGTTTTCCGGCGCCAGTGAGACATTGCGCCAGAAGTCCGTCTGCACGCAGACGGCCCCGTCGTCGAGCATGTGCGTGGCTCCCGTGCCGATGAAGGCGAGCCCGCAGAGGACCGCCAGCACAAAGGTCACCGAGGCCAAGGTCCTCGTGAGTCGCGTGTTCACCGTACCCCTCCCATCGATTATCGATATGCCCAACCCTAGAGCAGCATATCGATAATCGACAAGTTCATGGCCGCTGACGAGGCCGCCCGCGGTGCGCCGACAGGTCGACTTCCACCCTCACGCCTTCCTCACCGCGCCTGTGACGTATGGGGTGTTGGCGGGTGACGGCGTGGTGTGGCTACGGCGTTTCCGCAGCACCCTTCCGCTACCTGTGGCCGCAGCCCTGCCCCACGCTCTGCCCTGCCCTGGGCACTGCTCCGGACTGAGGACGGGGGACGCCTGGGGGACAACAGCCGACCGGAGCCGGGTCGCAGGCGAGAAACCGCGAGACGGTTCGAATGCAGTTCGAACGCAGAAGGGGTGCCCGGAGGATCCGGGCACCCCTTCTCACCTGGCCTTATGTGGCCTGCACGCGGTGGGTGTGGGATTTGAACCCACGGTGACATCGCTGCCACGACGGTTTTCAAGACCGTTCCCTTAGGCCGCTCGGGCAACCCACCCCGCGCCGCCCCGATCATCGGGATGGCGCGTGCACAGCCTAGCCCGTCAGCCGTCGCCCTTGCGCTCGCCCAGGGTGATGGTCGTCGTGACCTCGCGGCCGTCGCGTTCGTAGGTGACGGTGACCTTGTCGCCGGGCTTGTGGTTCCAGATCTCGCTGATCAGGGTCGGGCCGCTGTCGACCGGCTTGCCGTTGAACTTGGTGATGACGTCGCCGGGCTTGAGACCCGCCTTGGCCGCCGGGCCGTTCGGGGTGACCGCGGGGGTGCCGCCCGTGCCCTGTTCGGCGATGGTGGCGCCGGTGCTCTTCTCGGTCATGTTCACCGTCGCGCCGATGACGGGGTAGACGGGCTGGCCGGTCTTGATGAGCTGTTCCGCGACGTTCTTGGCCTGGTTTATGGGGATGGCGAAGCCGAGGCCGATGGAACCCGCCTGGGACTGCTGGCCGAAGCCGTTGTTGCCGGCGGACTGGATGGCCGAGTTGATGCCGATCACCGCGCCGCTCGCATCGAGCAGCGGGCCGCCGGAATTGCCAGGGTTGATCGAGGCGTCGGTCTGCAGGGCGCTCATGTACGAGTTCTTGCCGCCGGAGCCGTCGCCCGAGGCGACCGGGCGGTTCTTGGCGCTGATGATGCCGGTGGTCACCGTGTTGGAGAGGCCGAAGGGCGCACCGATCGCGATGGTCGAGTCACCGACGGCGACCCGGTCGGAGTTGCCCAGCGGCAGCGGTGTCAGGCCGGAGGGGGCGTTCTTCAGCTTCAGTACGGCGACGTCGTAGCCCTGGGCCCGGCCGACGACCTCGGCGTCGTACTTCTTGCCGTCGGAGAAGGTGGCGGAGAGCGTGCCGCCGTCGGCCGCGGAGGCCACCACGTGGTTGTTGGTGAGGATGTGGCCTTCCTTGTCGTACACGAATCCGGTGCCCGTGCCGCCTTCGCCCTGGCTGCCGGCCGCCCCGGACTGCGCCTCGATCGTGACGACGCTCGGCAGGGCCTTGTTCGCGACGGCGGCGACCGTGCCCGGATCGCGCTTGAAGTCGGCGGGGGCCTGGCCGGTCGCGACGGTCGTCGAGATTCCGTCGGCGTCGTTGCGCTCGGCGGCCCAGTAGCCGATCCCGCCGCCGACGCCACCGGCGACGAGCGCGGCGACGAGTACGGCGGCAATCAGTCCGCCGGATCGCCTGCGCGGGGCCGCGGACCCGGGTACGGGCGCGCCCCAGGGGGCCGCGGGCGGCGGCGGAGGCCACCCGGCGTCGGCGCCCTGCACCCCGGCGTGCTGTGCGCCGTCGTGCTGCATCGCCGCCGGAGAGGGCGTCGGGGAGGACGCCGGGGCAGCTGTAGGTACGGGCGGCATCTTGTGGGTCGACCGAGTCGACTGCGTCGACCGGATCGGCTGCGTCGGCGCCTCCGCCCCGGTGCGCTCCTGCGCGGCCGCGCCTTCGGGAGCGGCCGCCGGCACAGGAGGTACGGACGGGGCGGCCTGAGCCCCAGTGCCAGTGCCCTCGTTTTCAGTGCTCACAGCGTTTCTCTCCTCGATTTCACGATCACTCGTCGGCGCGTCCGGACGCGTCCGGGCGTTGCGGTCGGCTCCGATCAGCTCCGATCAGCTTTTCCCACAGGCTGTCAGGCCACTGTAAGCAGGACCTGTGCGTATTGGGGGCCGTCCTTTATAACAGACATTACGGACACATCTGCGGCGTCCACTTTCAGACGATGACACCATGACGCGGTGACCCAACTCCCGATCCAGGTCGTCGCCCACCGAGGCGCCTCGGAGGACGCTCCCGAACACACGCTGGCCGCGTACATCAAGGCTATAGAGGACGGGGCGGACGCCCTCGAGTGCGATGTGCGGCTGACTGCGGACGGTCATCTCGTCTGTGTCCACGACCGCCGTGTGGACCGGACCTCCAACGGTCGCGGCGCCGTCTCCGCCCTGGAGCTCGCGGACCTCGCCGCGCTCGACTTCGGCTCATGGAAGGACCGCGAGGAGAGCCCGGACTGGAAGGACCGCGAGTTCACCTCCGTACTGACCCTGGAGCGGCTGCTGGAGCTGGTCGCGGACGCCGGGCGGCGGATCGAGCTGGCGATCGAGACCAAGCACCCCACCCGCTGGGCCGGCCAGGTCGAGGAGCGGCTGCTCCAGCTGCTGAAGCGGTTCGACCTCGACGCCCCGGCCTCGCCGGCCGAGTCGCCCGTACGCGTCATGAGCTTCTCGGCGCGCTCGCTGCACCGGATCTCGGCCGCCGCGCCGGGCATCCCCACGGTCTATCTGCTGCAGTTCCTCTCGCCGCGGCTGCGCGACGGACGGCTGCCTGCCGGCGCCCGGATCGCGGGCCCCGGCATCCGGATCGTCCGCAATCACCCCTCCTACGTCGACCGGCTGCACGCCGCGGGCCACCAGGTGCACGTCTGGACGGTGAACGAGCCCGAGGACGTCGATCTCTGCGCCCAGCTCGGCGTCGAGGCGATCATCACCAACCGCCCCAGGCAGGTGCTGTCTCAATTGGGTCGCCTGCAACGGCCCTCGTAGCAGCCCTCGCAGCTCTCGCAGCGGCCCTCGCAGCCGGCCCTCGCGGCAGCCCTCGCAGCGGTTTCGCAGCGGCTGGCGAGGGCGGCTCTCGCAGCGGTCCCGGCGACGCCCCTACGTCCGTTACGGGGAGTGCACCGGCGCGTTCGGACTGTGCTCGATCGTTACGAGTGCGTCACCAGACACGGATTGGCCGGTTTCCGGTCCAGGCCATTGGGGCATCCACACCGTGGCGTGGGGCGAAGGAGGTCTCGGGGGTGGCGTTGGTGGTGGCACAGGAGGTGCCCACGTCGTCGAGCATGGCCGTACCCCATGGCCCTGCGGGCGTGGGTGAGGCAAGGCACCGGATGCGTGAGCAGCTGCGACGCAGCGGGGTGTCCGAATCGGTCGTCGACGATGCTGTTCTGATCCTTTCCGAACTGCTGAGCAATGCCTGCCGGCACGGCAGACCGCTCGGGCATGCGGAGATCGGGGACGGCGACATCCGCGCCGCATGGCGTGTCGACACGCAAGGCGGACTGACCGTCGAAGTGACGGACGGAGGTGGTCCTACCCGCCCGGTTCCGGCCACGCCCTCGGTCACGGCGCACGGCGGCCGTGGGCTCAACATCATCAGTGCGCTCGCCCAGGACTGGGGCGTACGGGACAGCGCGTCCGGTGAGGTCACCGTGTGGGTGCTCGTAACCGAGGGGCATCGTCGCGACGATTTCGCTACGCGCGTCACAGGCCCCCGATTCAATTTCGCGGACGCCTACGACGACGTGGACTGAGGCGAGGTTCGCCGTCTCGGGCAAGTGGCGACGAGGCGCAAGAAGGTGGCGTCCGGCGACGTGGACCACGCACTGCGGCCGCCACCACGGCCGTAACGGCTAGGCTCGCGCCCTAGACAAGCACGCCGTCATCGGGAGAAAGCCACACCATGGCCAAGAAGCGCCCCCAGACGAAGGCCACACAGCGTCGATCAGCGCCTGCGGCGCGGGCCCAGCTCACCGACGGTGAGATCCCTGTGGTGGGGGCCCGTGAGCCCTGCCCCTGTGGTTCGGGCCGCCGCTACAAGGCCTGCCACGGCCGGGCCGCCGCGCACGCCGTGACCGAGCTGGTTCAGCGTCCCTTCGAGGGGATGACCGCCGAGTGCGACTGGGTCGCCCTCCGCGAGCTGGTTCCGGCAGCGACCGTCGCACTGACCCTGAAGGACCCGCTGCCCGACGACGTCCCGTCCGTCACGCTCGCGACCGTCCTTCCGATGGCGTGGCCCGCACTGCGCCGCGAGGACGGCTCCGTCCTGCTCGCCGTGCAGAACGACATGACGTCCGGAGACCTGAGCCGCGATATCGCGCACACGCTGCAGCGCGCGCTGACCGCGAAGCCCGGCACGCCGATCACCGGCGCGAGGACGTCCGCGGAAGGGCCCCGGCTGCAGGATCTGATCGATGCGGACGCGCCTTTCGAGCCGGTCGTCCACAGCGGTTTCGAGTTCTGGATCCCGAACTCGTCGGAGAACGCGAACCCTGAGGTGGCCGCTTCGCTGGAGCGGGCCAACGCGGCCGCGATCCCGACCATCAGGCTGACCGGAGTGGACGCGGCGTACTGGTGCGAGACCCCGGAGAAGAACCATCTGCGCTGGGTCATGCCGCACCCCGAGGAGCGCCTGCTGGACGCGCTCGCGCGGCTGCACGCCGCGGGGACGTCGAGCCTCGGCGAGGGCACCCGGCTCGTCGGTTCGTTCCGTGCGCACGGGCTGATGGTCCCCGTCTGGGACCTGCCGGCCGGGATGAGCGCCGACGAGTGCGAGAAGCCGGCCGCGGAGCTCGTGGAGCGACTGGCGGAGGCGCTCGCGGTGGACGAGCCGCTGACCCCCGAGGAGCGCCGGGCGCGTGGCGGGCTCACCAACCGCCAGGTGACCCTCAGCTGAGCCGGCCGACCCGACCGCGGTCGGCCGGACCCGGTCGACCGGCTGACCCGTGACCCGGCTGACCCGGCTGACCCGGTCGCAACCGTCGCCGTCCGTGCGGGCGGCGACGGTTTCTGTCACGCGACAGGTGATACCCGTCACAACGGCCCGTACGGACCAGTAATTCCTTGTCCGAATACCCGAGATCGAATTTGCGAACAGCAGATCTCTTGTTACCGTTCTTGAAGCCCGGTCGCTGGTGCATCCCCCGTCGCCAGCGACCGGGCGTTGCCATTTCCGGAATTCGGCCTACCGCTTCGCCGGGCGTCAACCGCTCGCAGCACCGGCGGAGTTGCTCCCCGATCGCAGCAGCAACGGACCGTCGGCGTGATCTCCGGAACCCGCGAACTCCGCCACCGCCGAATACTCGTCCGCTTCACCACGGGCCTTCTCACGCGGTGTTTCACAGGTTGCGGGCTCATCTCCCGCCTCGATCCCACAATGCGTCTGTACGGTTCTTCCGCCGGGGCCCATCAGGCTCAGCGCGGCAGTCAGCGGATCACCCGTGGCGTTGCGGTAGTACGTTCGCACCCAGACGTCGGGACCCTCGGTCAGTACGCATGTCTGGGCCTCTACGCCCTCGGGTGAGCTGAGTTCCGGGCCGCAGCGTTCGCTTGTGCGTTGCCCGCCGACGCCCTCATCGGCCGTCTCTGCGGGGCCCTTGAGTGCATGAATTCCAGCCAGAATTCCCGGCCGCTCGGCCCCCTTGTGATCCGCCGTTTCGGGATCGGGCGAGCCCGCCGGTCCCGCGGAGGCGGCCAGCGGCAGCAAGGAGGCAGATACGACGGCGACCGTGAGCCCGGTCATACGCAGATTCATGGTGGGCCGAAGATATCGACGGTCAGGGCACGCCCGGGCGCCGCGCGCCCAATTCCCGTACAACTGGGCCCGGCTCACACCCGTACGAGTGAGTCGCCGAGCCCGGTTGCTCCGCACGTGCGCGAGCCGTGCAGACGAACCATGCACGCGAACCGTGTACACGAGCCGCACCCGAGCCGCGTGCGCGAACGAGGTGCCCGGTGAGCGAGGTGCTCAGTAGGCGAGCCGCGAGCCTTCCCCGGTCTCCGGTGGTGTCATCCCGCCGGACGGCGTGCTGACGCTCGCCTCGACGAGCGCGTCGACGACCGCCTCGACATCCGGCAGCCAGGGCGCGGCCGACCCGGGCAGCGGCGCGCGCTCCCAGCGGACCTGCCCCGTACCGGTCTCCGAGGGAGGCAGCATCAGATAGCCGCCCTCGCCGTGGAAGCGCAGTGAACTCGGCACCCGGTCCTTGGCGTAGAGCAGATCGCCGAGCTGCTCCATCGAGTACGGAGCGACGAGCAGTGACCAACGGGTCGGGGTGGCGACGACCGGGCCGAGCCGCATACCCATGCGGTCGAGTGCGGCCAGCGCCCGGGCCCCGGCCACCGCGGGCAGACTCACCGCGCAGGGCGCGCGGCCTCCCGTGGCAAGCACGATCGGGGCCGTGGGCCGCTGGGTCCACCACCAGCGCACCATGCGCTCATCGGTGGTCGCCGCGAGGAGTCCCGGGTCGAAGGGGTGCGCGCCGGGTACGACGCACTCGGTATCGGGGCAGGCGCAGCCGCGCCCGCGATCGGCCCGCCCGCCGACCGCCTTGAGTCCCGCACCGGGAAGTACGGGCCACTGCCACGCTGTGGCGCAGGTGAGCGCCGCGTCGAGCTGAGGAGCAGGCCTCCTCTTGCGCCGGAACCGGAGCCTGCGTCGCCTTCCGAGGATCTCGCGCATGAGCGCTCGTTCCTTTCCGTTGAACGCCGAGGTCCACATCACACCAGGTGTGCATCGCTTCACTGTGCGTACAAAGCGGCGTCTCGCCGCCCTTGCCGTAGGCATGGGTGATCCCATGGGCTGTGTCCATTTAACGCATGGCGAGGGGTGGCGCGCGCCTGGCGCTTGCTGTCCCGCTGTACTCGTCCCGCCACATGGGATGGGGGCGGCGGCCTACGGCGGTTAAGACGCCCGGGCTCCCCGCCAGGTTCCGGAGCTGTCCCAACTGCCCCTGGCCATCACCGTTTACGTACCCATCACGCCCGAAATGACTCCCCTTCGGGCTTCTACCCTGAGGGGATCCCCATGCCGAACACCCCCTAGTCGACCGCAAAACATTGCCATGGGGGGCATTTTTTGGCCAAGTTAGCTACCGGTCGGACACCAGCAATCCCACCAGGACAATGCTGGACATCCCCCTTTGTGTGCGTGTAGATGTGGATGCAGTGATAGCGGCGCAGATTGACATGGGGGTTTGCGATGCTATTGGCCGAAACGCACCAGCAGGAAAGCCTGCTGCCATGAGCGCCCCTCACCTGCCGAAAGTGGCTGGAATCGATTCCACGGTTCCAGCCCCCGCGCACACTGCCGCGTCCCTCACGTCCGCCCGCGTCCCGAACGCCGCGCCCAGCGCGGTGATCCAGGACCGACTGGCCGGCTGGGTCTCCGACCTGACCACCCTCCACGAACTCACCGAGCGCCTGGCCAGAACCGCGGTCCTGGACGACGCACTCCATGAACTTCTGCGCGCGGGCGCCGCCCTGGTCGGCGCCCGCCGTGGCATGGTCGTCTTCGAACCGGCCGACGGCCAGGGGCCCGCCGGCACCGTCGGCCTCGGCCTCGCCCACGCCGACCTCGGCCATATCGAGACCGTCCCCCGCAGCGCCACCACGTACGGCCGGATCCTCGACGGAACGAGCGCCGGCCTGCCCGACGGGATCGCACAGGGCGATGTGTTCCACGACGAGTCCCTCGACCCGCGCCACCGCGAGGTCGCCGCACGCCTCGGCTACGCCGCGAGCTACGCCCTGCCGCTCGCCACTGCCGAGGCCGGCAGGCTGGGCGTCGCCGTCTGGTTCTACGACGAGCCGGCCGAGCCGGTGGACCGCCAGCGCCATCTCGCCGGCCTCTACGGGCGGTACGCCACCGAGCACCTGGCCCGGCTGCTGGAGCTGGACCGGGCGCGCCGCCAGATGGCCGTCATCGCCGAGGAACTGATGCCCACCCGGCTGCCCCGGGTGCCCGGGGTGCGGCTCGCCGCCCGCCACCTCGGCGGACCGCGCGGCGGCGGCGAGTGGTACGACGCACTGCCGCTGCCCGAGGGCGCACTGGGGCTCGCCGTCGGCTCGGTCTCCGGCTCGGGACCGAGCGCGCTGGCCGCGATGGGCCGGCTCCGGGCGAGCTTGCGGGCGTACGCGGTGATGGAGGGCGAGGATCCCGTCGCCGTACTGTCCGATCTGGAGCTGCTGCTGCGGCTGACGGAACCGGCTCGTTCGGCGACCGCGCTCTTCGCGTACTGCGAACCTGCCGCGATCACCCCCACCGGCGGCCAGGAGAGGAAGATCGTCCTGGCCGGGGCCGGGCACACCCCGCCGCTGATCGTCGGCGCGCGGCGCACCGAGTTCGTCGAGACCTCACTGTCGGCTCCGCTGGGGATGCTCGCCTGCTGGGAGGCGCCGAGCGTGGAGTTCTCCCCCGCATCCGGAGAAACGGTGCTGCTCTACACCGACGGGCTGCTGCGGCGCACCGGCGACCCCATGGACCGGGCGTTCGCACGGCTGCACAGCGCCGCTGCGAGCGTGCCGAGGACTGCCCGGGACGATCCGGCTGCGATCGCGGACCACGTGCTGCGGACGGTGCTGCCCGACGGGCTCGACGCGGGTGACGACGGCGAGGACGTGGTGATGCTGGCCGCCTGGTTCGAGTGACGCTCCAGTGACTCACGGGTCATGGGCCGTGCGGCCCTGGGCCCCTTCCGTACGACCGTACGATGGGTAGGGGTTCAGCGTCGTACCAACAAGGAGGCAGGCCCGTGGCAGAGGAGCTCACCCCGGAGACCCCGGAAGAGTCCGAAGAACAGCCGATCGGTCAGCGCAAGAACACGGTGTACCCGGGAGTCTCCGACGAGCTCGCGGAGAACATGAAGTCCGGCTGGGCCGACACCGAGCTGCACGGCCTCGAGCCGATCGCGCAGGCCGCGCACACCGCGCGTCGTCGCGCCGCACTCTCCGCCCGTTTCCCGGGCGAGCGTCTCGTGATCCCGGCGGGCAATCTGAAGACCCGCTCCAACGACACCGAGTACGCCTTCCGTGCCTCGACCGAGTACGCGTACCTCACCGGCGACCAGACCCAGGACGGCGTCCTGGTCCTGGAGCCGGCAGAGGACGGCCACCGGGCGACCGTCTACCTGCTGCCGCGCTCCAACCGGGAGAACGGCGAGTTCTGGCTGGACGGCCAGGGCGAGCTGTGGGTCGGCCGCCGTCATTCGCTGGCCGAGGCCGAGCAGCTCCTGGGTCTCCCGGCCAAGGACGTCCGCGAGCTGCCGGCGCAGCTGCGCGAGGCGACCGGCCCGGTCCGTAACGTCCGCGGGCACGACGCCGCCATCGAGGCGGCCCTGACCGACAAGGTCACCGCCGAGCGGGACGAGGAGCTGCGGGTCTTCCTCTCCGAGGCCCGCCTCGTCAAGGACGAGTTCGAGATCGCCGAGCTGCGAAAGGCGTGCGACGCGACCGCCCGCGGCTTCGAGGACGTCGTCAAGGTCCTCGACAAGGCCGAGGCCACCAGCGAGCGCTACATCGAGGGAACGTTCTTCCTGCGCGCCCGCGTCGATGGCAACGACATCGGCTACGGCTCGATCTGCGCCGCCGGCCCGCACGCCACCACCCTGCACTGGGTGCGCAACGACGGCGAGGTGCGCCCCGGCGAGCTGCTCCTGCTCGACGCCGGTGTGGAGACCGCCGAGCTCTACACCGCCGACGTAACCCGGACGCTGCCGATCAACGGCCGCTACACCGAGCTGCAGCGCAAGATCTACGACGCGGTGTACGAGGCCCAGGAGGCCGGTATCGCCGCGGTGAAGCCCGGCGCGGGCTACCTCGACTTCCACAACGCCGCGCAGCGCGTCCTCGCCACGAAGCTGGTGGAGTGGGGCCTGCTGGGCGACCTCGACGTCGATAAGGTGCTGGAGCTGGGACTGCAGCGCCGCTGGACCCTGCACGGCACCGGCCACATGCTCGGCATGGACGTCCACGACTGCGCGGTCGCGCGCCGCGAGATGTACGTGGATGCCACGCTGGAGCCCGGTATGTGCCTGACCGTCGAGCCGGGTCTGTACTTCCAGGCCGACGATCTGACCGTGCCTGAGGAGTACCGCGGCATCGGTGTCCGGATCGAGGACGACATCCTCGTCACCGAGGACGGCAACGTGAACCTGTCGGCCGCGCTGCCGCGCCAGGCCGACGAGGTCGAGGCCTGGATGGCACAGCTCAAGAGCTGATGGATCCTCACGGAACCGAGTGCTGGTCCCAGGGCTGATCCCCGGGCCGCACCCCGGGGCCGTACGGCGAGGGCGCCCCGCTCAGACCACTCTGAGCAGGGCGCCCTCCCGCCATTTCAGCATCTTGTCGAAGCTCACCACCGCGCCCCTGCCCGGCCTGTTCCGGAGGTACACGTGATCGGCGAGCTCCTCGATGAGACAGAGCCCACGGCCGCCCTCCGCGGAGAGGGCGGGAGCGGCGGCGTGCCGGCAGTCCGGAAATCCGGGCCCCGCGTCGGCCACCTCGATACGGCACTTCTCGTCGTCCAGATACGCCGTCACCCTGTACGCGTCCGAAGAGGAACCGGTTGCGGCGCTCCCACCGTGTTCGACGGCGTTGGCACACGCCTCACTCAGCGCGACCGAGAGATCGTAGGAGATGTCGGGGTCGACGCCCGCGGTTTCCATCGCACCGAGCAGAAGACGTCGGGCGAGCGGAACGCTCGCTGCCTCGCGCCGCAAATGGAGTGTCCACCAGATGCTCATGCTCCAGCCTCCTGGCTGCGGCTCGACATACCGTTACGTATTGCCGCAGGGCCGCGTTCGTAAGCGTGGAGTTGACGCGATTGCCCTCATTCGGCGGATGCGTGAATCACCTGTCCCGGTGTATGCCCACGCCACGCGCCCGGAGCGGCGCCAAACGTGACCTTCCGGACCTGCCGCACGAACGTGATGCGGGCAGTGCGATGATGTCCCGGCCATGTCTGCCCAACCGTCGGTCGCACCTGCCGACGCACCCGCCGGAGCCGGTCTGCGGCTGCTGAGGGCCGCGGTGTTCACCGCGGTCTGCGTCGTGCTGTCCGCGCTGGGGCACGTACTGGCCGCGTGCGCGACCGTCCCCTGGTGGACGCTGCTCACCGGGTTTCTGATCGTCTTCGCGGTGACGGCGCCGCTCGCCGGGCGTACGCGCTCGCTCCCGGCCGTCGTGGCCTTCCTGGCCGGCGGACAGCTCGCACTGCATGCCCTCTTCGGCCTCGGCCAGCGGCACCTCACCGTGTCGCCGAGCGCCGACGACGCACTGATCAGGATGGCGGCCAAGCTCGTCTGCGGCGCGGGCGGCAGCGCGCTGAGCGCCGCCGACGCCCACCGGATCGTCACCGGCGCGGGCCTCGACCCGGCCACGGTTGCCCGGGCCGGACACGCCGCACACGCTGCGGCCGACCCGGCCGTGGCCGTCACCTCCGCCGGGCTGCTGCCCAGCCTCCCGATGCTGCTCGGTCATCTGCTGGCCGCGCTCGCCACCGGCTGGCTGCTGCGGCGCGGCGACATCGCGTTGTTCCGGCTGGCCGCGCTCTCCGCGCAGGGTGCGCACGGCGCCACCGAGGTGGTGGCCGAGGCGGGGCTCGTCCGTGCCCTGCGGGCCGCCCTCGTGCTCGTACGAGCGCTGCTCGCCGGGCTGCCCGGGGCGCCCGGCGCCGGTCCGCCCCCCTTCCGTACGTCCCTCGACGCACCCCCGCCACCGGCGGCCGGGGCACTCCAGCACACGGTGATCAGGCGCGGGCCTCCCGTGCCGTATTCGCTCGCAGCCTGACGCGGCCCACTCGACGGGAGTGGTGTCGCGGCGTACCCGCGCACGCGCGCGCGGACCGGTCACCTTCCTGCTTCTCACGTGGAGTGTTCTCTGCCATGAACAACGTCTCTCGTCTCGCCGCCGCCGGCGCTGTCGCCACCTCGTCCGTGTTCCTGCTCTGCGGCACCGCCTTCGCGCACGTCAGCGTGCAGCCGCAGGGCGAGGCCGCCAAGGGCGGCTACGCCACGGTCAACTTCAAGGTCCCGAACGAGCGCGACAACGCGTCGACCGTGAAGCTCGAGGTCACCGTCCCCGCCGAGCACCCGCTCTCCTCCGTGATGCCGCAGCCCGTCCCGGGCTGGAAGGCCGAGGTCACCAAGACCAAGCTGGCCAAGCCGCTCACCGTGCACGGCAAGCAGATCACCGAGGCCGTCTCGAAGATCACTTGGACCGCGGACGGCGGCAAGATCGGCCCGGGAGAGTTCCAGCAGTTCCCGGTCTCGCTGGGACAGCTGCCGGAGGACACCGACCAGCTCGTCTTCAAGGCCCTCCAGACGTACGACAACAAGGAGGTCGTGCGCTGGATCGAGGAGCCGAAGGAGGGCGCCGCGGAGCCGGAGAGCCCCGCGCCCGTGCTCAAGCTGTCGGCCGCGACCGGTGATCACCACGGTGGCGGCGCCGCGAGCGACAAGAACGCCACGCACGGCAAGGAGCACGAGGGGGAGAAGGAGACCGAGGCGGCCTCCGCCGGCTCCACCGACACCACGGCCCGGGTCCTGGGCGTCGTCGGCATTCTCGTCGGCGTGGCCGGTGTCGCCTTCGGCGTGCTGGCCGGCCGCCGTCGCTCCGCCTGACGCCCGCTCCGCACCTCATATCTGGACATCTAGGACACAACTCCATGCGCATCAAGACTCTGACGGCTGCCGCCCTGGCGGTGGCGGCCGCGCTCACCCTCTCCGCCTGCGGTTCCGACGGCGACACAGCGGACGGGGACCACCACTCCGTCGCCGACGTGTCGGCCGAGCCGAAGGACAAGGCCGCGACCGTGCTCGACCGGCCCTTCGAGAAGCCGAACTTCGTCCTGACGGACACCAAGGGCAAGAAGTACGACTTCCGCGAGCAGACCAAGGGCAGGCCGACGCTGATCTACTTCGGCTACACGCACTGCCCCGACGTGTGCCCGCTGACGATGAGCAACATCGCCATCGCCAAGAAGAAGCTCCCCAAGGCCGACCAGGACAAGCTCCAGGTCGTCTTCGTCACCACCGACCCCGAGCGGGACACCTCCGCCGAGCTCGGCAAGTGGCTGCCCGCGGCGGGCGACCCGTCCTTCGTCGGCCTCACCGGCGACTTCCCGACCATCCAGGCAGGCGCGCGCCAGCTGGGCATCGGCATCGATCCGGCGAAGAAGGAGAAGGACGGTTCCGTCGTCTCCATGCACGGCGCCCAGGTGATCGCCTTCTCCCCCAAGACCGACCAGGGCTACGTCCTGTACGGGGAGGACACCACCGCGGACGACTACGCCAAGGACCTGCCGAAGATCATCAAGGGGGAGAACCCGTGATCCGCCTTACCGCCCACCCGTCGCCCGGCCACCGCCCCTCAAGGAGCTTCGCACGGCGTCTGATCGCCTCCGTCATAGCCCTCGCCGCGGGCCTGGCGCTGGCGGGCTGCTCCTCCGAGTCCGCACCCGAGCTGAAGGTCAGCGGTGCGTTCATGCCGCAGCCCGTGGGCGACATGGCGGGTGGCTTCCTCACCGTCAAGAACAGCGGTGACACGGCGGACAAGCTCACTTCGGTCACCAGCAGCCTCTCGGACGACGTCCAGATCCATGAGACGAAGAACCAGAAGATGCAGCAGGTGGAGTCCTTCGACATCCCCGCCAATGGTGAGCTGACGCTGGAACGCGGCGGTAGCCACATCATGTTCATGGCCCTCAAGAAGCACCCCAAGCAGGGCGAAAAGGTAGAGATCGAGCTGCACTTCGAGAAGGCCGACCCGATCAAGGTCGAGCTTCCCGTGGAGGCGCAGACCCACAACCCGAAGAAGCACTGAGCTATTTGAGGGACTGACGACACACCATGACAGCCACCGCCCCGCGCTTCGGAGCCGCAACTCTTCTGCGGCTGCTGCTCGTCACCGCCGCGCTGCTCGGCACCGTGCTCGCCGGCACGGCGAGTGCGCACGCCGCGCTGACCGGCAGCAACCCGAAGGACGGGGCGGTGCTCGCCACCGCCCCGAAGGACGTCACACTCACGTTCTCCGAGCAGGTCGCCATGGGGAACGACTCGATCCGGGTCCTCGACCCCAGCAGCAAGCGCGTCGACACGGGCGAGCTGAACAACCTGTGCAGCGGAAACCTCGTCAAGTACGGCGTCACGCTGCACGCGGGCCTGCCGAAAGGCACGTACACCGTCGCCTGGCAGGCCGTCTCCGCCGACAGCCACCCGATCGCGGGCGCGTTCACCTTCTCCATCGGCGCGCCGTCGAAAACGGCTGTGGAGCTGCCGAAGCAGGAGGCGGGCGGGGGACTCGTCGGCACGCTCTACGGCATCGCGCGGTACGCGGCGTACGCGGGGTTCGTCGTGCTCGTCGGCGGCGCCGCGTTCGTCCTGGCCTGCTGGCCGCGGGGCGCGGGCGCCCGGCCGACGCAGCGGCTGGTGATGCAGGGCTGGGTGACGCTGACGGCCGCCACGCTCGCCATGCTGCTGCTGCGGAACCCGTACACCGGCTCGGGAGAGCTGGGCGACGTGTTCGACCTGGCCGGGCTGCAGGCCGTACTGGAGACCAAGACCGGGGCTGCGCTGGTGTCACGGCTGCTGCTGCTCGGTGCGGCGGCGCTGTTCGTCGCGGTGCTGTTCGGGGCGTACGCGAAGCGGGACGCGGAGGGAGACGCGAAGGGAGACGCGGAGGGTTCGGTCGCGGCGTCCGGGGAGCGCGCGGAACTCGCCGAGGAACTCGCCAAGGAGAAGAAGGACCTCACCTTCGGGCTGTCCATCGGCGGCACGGTCGTCGCAGCCGGGATCGCCTGTACCTGGGCGCTCTCCGAGCACGCCTCGACCGGTGTCCAGCCGGGCATCGCAATGCCCGTGGACGTACTGCATCTGCTGGCCGTGGCGGCCTGGCTCGGCGGCCTGGTAGCCCTGCTCGTGGCGCTCCACCGGACGCCTTCCGTCGAGCGTACGGCGGTGCTCCGCTTCTCCCGGGTGGCGTTCTGGTCGGTCGTGGTGCTGGCCGCCACCGGGCTCTACCAGTCCTGGCGGCAGGTCGGCTCCTGGTCGGCGCTGACCGGCACGTCGTACGGCCGGCTGCTGCTGCTCAAGGTGGGGCTGGTCGCCGTACTGGTCGGCGTCGCGTGGATCTCGCGGCGATGGACGGCGCGGCTGTCGGAGGACAGCGCTCCGGTGGAAACCGAGGCCGGGACCGAGGCCGAAGGCCGGATCAGGACCAAGACCAAGGCCGGGGCCGGGACGGACGTGGCCGAGAGCGGCTCCGGGACCGAGAGCAGCTCGGGGACCGAGGAGGCGCAGCCGGAAACGGACGCGTCGGGACCGTCCGACCCCGAGCGGGCCGCCCAGCTTGCCCGGCAGAGGGCCGCGGTGGCGACTGCCGCGCGCAAGCGGATCAAGGACGCCGACCCGGAGCGCTCCGGACTGCGCCGTTCCGTACTGGCGGAGGCGGGCGTCGCCGTCGTGCTGCTCGCCGTGACGACCATCCTCACGTCGACCGAGCCCGGGCGTACGGAGGAGCAGGCGGCGAAGGCCGGCGACTCCGGGGCCGCCTCCACCGCCGTACCCGACCGGCCCGTCGACATCACCCTCCCCTTCGACACGGGCGGCAAGGACGGCAAGGGGACCGCCCGGCTGAGCATCGACCCGGGCAGCTCCGGCGCCAACGAACTGAATCTCCGGGTCCACCGCCCCAACGGGCGCCCGCTGGACGTTCCCGAGGTGAAGGTCGCCTTCACCCTGACCGCCGAGAAGATCGGCCCGCTGCCGGTCGTGCCCGACCGGATCGCGACCGGCCACTGGAGCGCGAGCAACATCCAGATCCCGCTGCCCGGTGAGTGGCGTATCCAAGTCACGGTACGGACGTCCGACATCGATCAGGCGACCATCGAGAAGAACGTGAAGATCGGCTGACGTGAGCAGCGACATGGACATGAACAAGGGCATGGGCGACATCGAGATCTCGCGGCGAAGGCTGCTCGGCACAGTAGGGGCCGCCGGCGCGACCGGGCTGGTCCTGGGCGCGGCGGGCGGCGCCGCCGGATACGCGGCGGCTGACGGCGACCCGGCGACCGCACTGGAGACCGTCGGCTCCGCCTCGGAAGCCTTCTACGGCGCCCACCAGGCGGGCATCACCACGCCCGTGCAGTCCCGCGGCCATCTGGTCGCCTTCGACCTGGCGCCGGGGGCGGGCCGCAAGGAAGCGGTCGCCCTGATGCGCCGCTGGTCCGCGACCGCGGCCCGGCTGATGGCGGGCGAACCGGCCGGGGACGGCGACACGGGCGTCGCGCTGGACGCCGGACCGTCCTCGCTGTCCCTCACCTTCGGCTTCGGCCGGACCTTCTTCGACCGTACGGGCCTGGTGGCGCAGCGACCCGTGGAGCTGGACCCGCTGCCGCCCTTCTCCGCCGACCAGCTGGACGCGCGGCGTTCCAACGGCGATCTGTGGGTGCAGATCGGCGCGAACGACGCGCTGGTCGCCTTCCACGCGCTGCGTACGGTCCAGAAGGACGCGGGCGAGGCAGCACGGGTGCGCTGGCAGATGAACGGCTTCAACCGTTCGCCGGGTGCCACGGCGCAGCCGATGACCGCACGCAATCTGATGGGCCAGATCGACGGCACCGGCAACCCGAAGCCGTCCGAGCCGGACTTCGACCGCCGGATCTTCGTCCCGGCCGGCGGCACCGGTGGGCAGCACCCGTGGATGGCGGGCGGCTCGTACGCCGTGGTCCGCCGTATCCGCATGCTGCTCGACGACTGGGAGAAGCTGCCGCTGAAGAAGCAGGAGCAGGTGATCGGGCGGCGCAAGTCGGACGGCGCCCCGCTGACCGGTGGCAGCGAGGCGACCGAGCTCGATCTGAACAAGACCGGTCCTGATGGGCATCTGGTCATTCCCGACAACGCGCATGCCCGTATCTCCGCCCCTGAACAGAACGGGGGCGCGGCGATGCTGCGCCGGCCGTACTCCTTCCACGACGGAATCGCCGCGGACGGTACGCCCGACGCCGGGCTGCTCTTCATCTGCTGGCAGGCGGACCCGCTGAAGGGGTTCGTGCCGGTGCAGCGCAAGCTCGACCGGGGCGACGCCCTGTCCACGTTCATACGCCACGAGGCCAGCGGCCTCTTCGCCGTGCCGGGCGGTCCGCGGAAGGGCGAGTACGTGGGCCAGCGGCTGCTGGAGCAGTGAGCACACGTCGCACTCGTCGCACCCGTTGCACCCGTCGCCGGGAGCAGCGAGGTACGCGGGCGCACTAGGGTGACTGGTATGTCCGCGACTCGCTACACGTATCTCGGCCCCGAGGGCACCTTCACCGAGGCCGCCCTGCGTACGCTCCCGGAGGCCGCGCCCCGGGAGCTCGTCCCGATGGTGTCCGTGCCGGCCGCGCTCGACGCCGTACGCAGCGGGGAGGCCGCGGCCGCGCTCGTACCGATCGAGAACTCGGTGGAGGGCGGCGTCACCGCGACCCTCGACGAACTGGCCTCGGGCGAGCCGCTGATGATCTACCGCGAGGTGCTGCTGCCGATCACCTTCGCGCTGCTGGTGCGGCCCGGCACGAAGCTCTCCGACGTGAAGACGGTGACCGGCCACCCGGTCGCGCAGCCGCAGGTACGGAACTGGCTGCGCTCCCATCTGCCCGACGCCGTGTGGGAGTCGGCGGCGTCGAACGCGGACGGAGCACGGCTGGTGCAGGAGGGCCGGTTCGACGCGGCCTTCGCCGGTGAGTTCGCGGCGGCGACGTACGGCCTCGAAGCACTGGTCACCGAGATCCACGACGCGGAGAACGCCGAGACGCGTTTTGTACTGGTCGGCCGGCCGGCCCGGCCCGCGGCCCCGACCGGCGCGGACAAGACGTCGGTGGTCATCTGGCAGCGCGACGACCATCCGGGTGCGCTGCTGGAACTGCTCCAGGAATTCGCGGTGCGCGGCGTGAACCTGATGCTGCTCCAGTCCCGGCCGACCGGTGCGGGGATCGGGAACTACTGCTTCGCCATCGACGCCGAGGGCCACATCTCGGACCGGCGGGTGGGCGAGGCGCTGATGGGTCTGAAGCGGATCTGCCCGAAGGTGCGGTTCCTGGGGTCGTATCCGCGGGCGGGCGTGTCCTCGCCGGAGCGCGCCGCGCGCGTTCTGAGGCCCGGGACGTCGGACGCGGAGTTCGTGGACGCGGCGGAGTGGCTGGCGCGCTGCCAGGACGGCCGCGCGTAACCCTGCGTTTCCTTTGACCGGTTCTGTCCGCGCTTTCTTCCTACTTTTCGTTACCCACAGAAGTTATCCACAGGCGCGCTTCTCGACCTGGGGACAAGTCGACAACGTAAATCGACATGGTCGACAAATCACCCCAGTCACCCCACATGCATCCACAGCGCGTCCGGGAGTCCGGGTCGGCCCAATTCCTTTGATCAACTCTTTGGAGCGAGGAATTCCCACCCGAACGAGTGCGTGGACCAGGTTTGGAAGGGGAATCCTCTGGTCCGCATGCGACTTTCGGAATGATCAATTCCGTAGTCCACAGATCTTCCTCACACCCTGTGGATAACCCCATGAAGCGGTCCACCCCTGTGGACAACGGCCTCCAAGTTCCGCACTCCACAAGGGGAACGAGTCAAGCGAGAAGTGGCACTTGCCCCATTTCGGCGACCGGCATCCGGTTCATTGACGGATGCCGGTCCGGATTCACCGCGACGTTCCTTAATTCTGGCAATTAGGGCAAAGGGGAACGCAAACCAATATCAACTGGGGAGGTGGGAGCCCGCACCGGTAGCCTGGTGGGGTGATTGACCTTCGCCTGCTCCGTGAGGACCCCGACCGTGTTCGCGCCTCCCAGCGCGCCCGTGGAGAGGACGTCGAGCTCGTCGACGCCCTGCTCTCCGCCGATGAACGGCGCAGGTCGTCCGGCGTCCGCTTCGACGAACTCCGCTCCGAGCAGAAGTCGCTCGGCAAGCTCATCCCCAAGGCTTCTCCGGACGAGCGCACCGAGCTGCTGAAGAAGGCCGAGCAGCTGAAGACCGACGTCAAGGCCGCCGACACCGAGCAGAACGAGGCCGACGAGGAAACCCGCCGGCTGCTGCTCCAGCTGGGCAACCTGGTCCACCCGGACGTCCCGGTCGGCGGCGAGGAGGACTTCGTCGTCCTGGAGACGCACGGCACGATCCGTGACTTCGCGGCCGAGGGCTTCGAGCCCAAGGACCACCTGGAGCTCGGTGAGGCGCTGGGCGCCATCGACGTCGAGCGCGGTGCCAAGGTGTCGGGCTCCCGCTTCTACTACCTGACGGGCGTCGGCGCGCTGCTGGAGCTCGCCCTCGTCAACGCGGCGATCGCACAGGCGACGGAGGCCGGCTTCGTCCCGATGCTGACCCCTGCGCTGGTCCGCCCGCGCGCCATGGAGGGCACGGGCTTTCTCGGCCAGGCCGCGGAGAACGTGTACCACCTGGAGAAGGACGACTTCTATCTCGTCGGCACGTCCGAGGTCCCGCTCGCGGCGTACCACATGGACGAGATCATCGAGGCCGACAAGCTGCCGCTGCGGTACGCGGGCTTCTCCCCCTGCTTCCGCCGCGAGGCCGGTACGTACGGCAAGGACACGCGCGGCATCTTCCGTGTCCACCAGTTCGACAAGGTCGAGATGTTCTCGTACGTCGACCCGGACGACGCGGAGAACGAGCACAAGCGTCTCCTGGAGTGGGAGAAGCAGTGGCTGACCGGCCTGGAGCTGCCGTTCCAGGTGATCGACGTGGCGTCCGGCGACCTCGGCTCGTCCGCCTCGCGGAAGTACGACTGCGAGGCGTGGATCCCGACCCAGGGCAAGTACCGCGAGCTGACGTCGGCGTCGAACTGCGACGGCTTCCAGGCGCGCCGGCTGTCGGTGCGAATGCGCGACGGCAAGCAGGTCAAGCCGCTCGCGACGCTGAACGGCACGCTGTGCGCCGTACCGCGCACGATCGTCGCGATCCTGGAGAACCACCAGCTGGCGGACGGTTCGGTGCGGGTGCCCGAGGTACTGCGTCCGTATCTGGGCGGCCGTGAGGTCCTGGAGCCGGTCGCCAAGTGAGTTTTCCGTACCGGCTCATCGCTACGGACCTCGACGGGACGCTGCTGCGCTCCGACGACACCGTCTCGCAGCGCACGCGTGACGCGCTCGCCGCCGCCACGGCGGCGGGCGCAGCGCACATCGTCGTCACGGGGCGGGCCGTCCCGTGGACCCGGCACATACTGGACGACCTGGGCTATCAAGGCCTCGCGGTGTGCGGCCAGGGCGCGCAGGTCTACCACGCGGGCGAGCACAAACTGCTGACCTCGGTGACCCTTGACCGCCAGCTGGCCGGGCTCGCCCTCTCCAAGCTCGAGGCCGAGGTCGGCCCGCTGTCGCTCGCCGCCAGCCGCGACGGCCTCGACGGCGAGGTCCTCGTCGGCGCCGGCTACCGGGTCCAGGAGGGCCCGCTCCCCGTCGTCGCCTTCGACGACCCGGCCGAGCTGTGGTCCGCCCCGCTCAACAAGGTCTACATCCAGCACCCGGGCCTCGACGACGACGCCCTCACCCGGATCGCCCGCCAGACGGTCGGCAACCTGGTGGACGTGGTGATGGCCGGCCCCGGCATCGTCGAGATCCTCCCGCTGGGCCTCAGCAAGGCCACGGGCCTCTCCCTCGCCGCGCGGCGCCTGGGGGTGAAGGCTGCCCAGACGATCGCCTTCGGCGACATGCCCAACGACATCCCCATGTTCGCCTGGTCCGCCCACGGCGTAGCCATGGCCAACGCCCACGACGACCTCAAGGCCGTGGCCCACGAGATCACGGCTTCGAACGAGCACGACGGCATTGCTGTGGTGCTCGAGGAGCTGCTGGGCCGGTAGCCGTTGCGGGCGGTCGGTCCGCTGGCCTGTGGGCACCCCCAGGCCCGGGCAAAGCTCTGGGAGGGTGGGCACAACGCCCCGGTACCAGGTGCCGCTACGGTTCTGGGCCCACCCCGAACGGGCCCAGAACCGCCGGAGGCGAAACGCGGAGGATGCGCGGATCGAACGCGCGCGGGGTCCAAGGCCCCGACGACGACTTGCTTCTGAGCAAACCCAGCGCAAGTCGCTGCCTTACCACTCGGCCAATCCTCCGGGAGGGCGGCCCGCGCGAATGCGCGCTCGAAGCGGCCGCCCGGGCAGCAGTCTCGCGGCGGCTCGACGGAGTCCGATGATTACTCCGAAGCCTGCCGTGCGCTGCCCTGCTGGGAGCTCGACGGACTCGTACTCTCGGTCATCGCCGCACCCCTCCCCGGTCTCGAAACGGCACTCGCACGTTTGCGCGACTGCCTCAACTACTGTGCCCGCCGCGTCAGTTCCGCGCCACTGAATTTCGGGTCATTGCGGGACGACAGCCCCGTCAGCCCTTCCGCCGCCACCACCGTCTGCGCGCCCGGCTCCAGAACCATCCCGCGGGTGGCTCGTCGGACCGCCACGGCTGCGGCTCGGGCGCCGAGCCCCGCCAGCGGGCGGCGAGCATCCGTGCCCGCGCGGATGGCTCGGCCGTCTCCGCGGCCCGTATGAAGTCCTCGTCGAGGACAGCGTCGTCCCAGGACCGCGCCCCTTCCGGCCCGGGGGCCCCCTCCGGCCCGTGGGCCGCTTCCGGTTCCTCGGCCATGGCGGCTCCTCCTCGCGCCCTCCACCCAGTGTCCTCACAGACTCGTCAAGCGGGCGTGAGAACGGGAACGCCCCCGGGGGCCGCCCCCGCTACTCCTCGCCCGCCAGCGTCAGCGTCCGCAGCTTCTGCCCCGCGTACCCCGTCGCCAGCAGCGTGACGCCCACGAGCAGCGCCACCGCGAGCGGCAGGCTCACGTCGGAGGCGATCATCCCCTCGCCGCCGATCTTCTCGGCGAGGGACAGCGACCACTGCTGCACGCTGAGTGTCCGCGCGCCCGGCACGAGGCTGCCGAAGAGCGTCTCCCACGCCAGGGCGTAGACGAGTCCGATCACGACCGCATGCCGGCTGACCGTACCGAGCAGCAGGAACAGCGCGCTGTACGCGATCGACGCGACCAGCGCCGCGACCGTGTAGGCAATCGCGATCTGCTGACCGTTGCCGTTGAGGATGTATCCCGCGATGAAGGTGGGGACCGCGGAGAACGCCATGGTCACGGCGATCGCCACGATCAGCTTGGTGACGATGATCGTCGGCCGCTTCACCGGCTTGGCGAGCAGATAGACGATCGAACCGTCGTCGATCTCCGGCCCGATCGCTCCCGTACCGGCGATCACACCGATCAGCGGCACCATCGTGGCGATGGCGAAGCCGCCGAGCACATCGGAGGCGATCTGGTCGTCCACTCCGTTGAACGCCCGCACCGCCGCCGCGATGAGCAGCAGCAGCCCCGGGAGGACGAAGAGGACCGCGGCCCGGCGCCGGCCGAGCATGGCCCGGTAGGTGAGCCGGGCGACTGTCGGGTTGTACATGTCGAAGGCTCCTTTCAGGCCGCTACGAGGTACGAGAAGACCGACTCGAGGGACTCGTCCGAGGGCGAGACCGTCAGCAGCCGGATGGAGTGCTCACGGGCGACCTTCGGCAGCAGTTCCGTGAACCGCCCGAAGTCGACCGCCTGGATCCGCAATGCGCCTTCCTGCAGATCCACTTCGATGCCGGCCGTCGAGGGGTCGGCGATCAGCGCGGCAGCCAGCGCCCGGTCGTCGCTGGAGCGCACCAGATACCGGTGCGGCCGGTCCGTCATGAGCCGGCGGATCCTGCGGAAGTCGCCGCTCGCCGCGTGCCGTCCCGCCACGATCACCTCGATGTGCGAGGCGAGTTGTTCGACCTCCTCCAGGATGTGGGACGAGAACAGGACCGTGCGGCCCTCGGCACCCATCCGCCGGAGCAACTCCATGAGCTGCATGCGCTGGCGCGGGTCCATGCCGTTGAAGGGCTCGTCGAGGAGCAGCACGCTCGGCTCGTGCACGAGCGCGGACGCCATCTTGACGCGCTGGCGCATTCCCTTGCTGTACGTCGCGATCTTGCGATCCTGCGCGTACTCCATCTCCACCGTGGCCAGCGCGCGCTGGGCCTCCTTCGCACCCAGTCCGTGCAATTCGGCGTTGGCGACGACGAATTCCCGCCCCGTCAGGAAGTCGTACATCGCCTCGCGCTCGGGCACGACGCCGATCTGCCGGTACACCGCTTCGTTGCGCCAGATCGTCTGCCCGTCGAGGGTGACACTGCCCGTCGAGGGGGCGAGAAATCCACCCATCATGTTGATGAGCGTGGACTTGCCGGCTCCGTTGGGGCCGAGCAGTCCGGTGACGCCCGGGCCGACCGCCATGGTCACGTCGTTGACGGCGACCACGTTGCCGAACCAGCGGGACGTGTGGTCGATGAAAAGAGTGCTCATGGGCGCAGCCCATTCCTTGGAAGGGTGGTGGTGGGTGACGGGAGGGCGGTTGTCACAGCCCGGCCTTTCGGTAGCGGCGCATCAGCACGGCGTACGAGCCGGCGATGAGCGCGAGGACGACCAGCAGATAGACCACGCCGGCTCCGGTGCCGGGGCCCTGTCCTCCGGGGAAGGAGGAGGTCGCGCCGAGGAAGGCGGTCTGCACGCCGTCGATGAGGGTGACGGGCGAGAAGAGGCCCAGCCACTCCACGGCTCCGCCGGAGCCGGTCTCGTGTGCGATGGCCTGGACCGTCGACACCGCGCCGTAGGTGATGGTCAGGGTGGCGATGACGGCGGCGACGCCGAAGCCGCGGCGCGGGGTGAGCGCGGCCATGACGAGGCCGAGGCCGCCGAAGAAGAGTGAAAGGAGTGCCACGGAGACCAGCCCCTGCACGAATCCCTTGGTCTGGTCGGAGAAGTCCATCTTCGCCAGCAGCGAGCCGATGTAGAGGATCAGCAGCGGGGTGCCGGTGAGGACGAACAGGGCGGAGGCCATCGCACCGAGCTTGGCGAGGACGTAGTCGACTCGCTCGATGGGCCGCGAGAAGTACAGCGGCACGGTCTTGAAGCGCAGGTCCCGGGAGACGGACTGCGGGGCCTGGGCCGCCAGGAAGAGTCCGATGACCGCCTGCGTGACGATCGCATAGCGGGTGTAGTCGAGCGGCAGATCCTTCATCTTGGTGGCGACCGCGACGGCCACGATGATGGCCGCGGGTACGCACATCACCGCGAAGAGGATCATCGGCAGCACCTTGGACTTGGCGGAGCGGCCGAGTCCGTAGGCGCCGCGCAGCGACTGCGAGTAGAGCGAGCGGCGCGCGTAGGCCCGGCCGAGGCGCGCGCCTTCGTAGTTGCGGTATCCGATGTTGTGGATACGTGTGGTCTCGGTGCGGGGTGTCTCGGTGTGGGTCGTCCCGTTGCTCATCGCGCCGGCACCTCCATGGGCTGGGCCGCTGCCTGCGGGCGGAAGACCTCCGCGATGTGGTGGCGGCGCTGTTCCATCCGTACGAGGCCGAGGCCCAGGGTGGCGACGGTGTCGCGGACGGTGTCGTACGTCTCCTCGCCGGTCGCCTCCAGCAGGAGGATGTGACCGGCTCCCGGCAGGCCCTCCTGGACGCCCTCGTGCAGCGTGATGCCGGCGGCCGCCAGGGCCTCGCGGAGTGCCGCCGTCCCGTCGGGGTGGTCGTCGGAGTCGGTGACCTCGACCGCGAGCGTGGTCGTGATCTGGGTGAAGTCGCTGGTGGAGCTGGAGCGCAGCAGAGTTCCGCCGTCCACGACCACTACGTGGTCACAGGTGCGCTCGAGTTCGCCGAGCAGGTGGGACGTGACCAGGACCGAGATGCCGAAGTCGGTGTACACGCGGCGGATCAGGCCGAGCATCTCGTCGCGGCCGACCGGGTCGAGGCCGTTGGTCGGTTCGTCGAGGAGCACCAGCTGCGGGTCGTGGACCAGTGCCTGCGCGAGCTTCACTCGCTGCTTCATGCCGGTCGAGTAGCCGCCGATGGGGCGGTACCGCTCCTCGTAGAGGCCGACGTGGCGCAGGGTGTCGGCGGTGCGCTCACGTGCCGCGGTCGGCGGGAGTCCGGACATGCGCGCCATGTGGACCACGAACTCGGTGGCCGAGACATCGGGCGGCAGGCAGTCGTGCTCGGGCATGTAGCCGACGCGCTCACGGATGGCGGCGCCGGAGGTGGCGACGTCCAGGCCGAGCACCTCGGCCCGGCCTTCCGTGGCGGGGGACAGACCCAGCAGGATCTTGATCAGTGTGGACTTGCCGGCTCCGTTGGCGCCCACGAGTCCGGTCACGCCGGGCCCGATGTCCAGGGAGAGCCGGTCAAGCGCGGTCACCCGGGGGAACCGCTTGCTCAGGCTTTCGGTCACGATCACAGTCACGATTCGACGGTAGTGGCGCAGACCACAGGCGACGTCAACCCTGGCGGCTGGATCCGCATCCGACTCCAGGCGTACGGGCCCGTAGGGGGCTGGGCCGAAGGAGGACTTGCGCGGAGTTATCCACAGGCCGGTGCATGACTCTTGACGTAGCCGCCGGACATTGTCACATTCATCAGTGTCAAGTTACGGGCACGTACCGCACACGACGAGGGACGGACGGTGGCATGACCGGCAAGACCTCAGCAGTGAACACAGAACTCGCGGCCGAGCTGCGGGGGTTTCGGGAAGTGCAGCGCCTGGCGTACGAGTGCGCGGAGGCCGTCGCGGCGCAGCTCAAGCCCGGAGTGACCGAGCGCGAGGCGGCGCGGATGCAGCGGGAGTGGCTGCGCGGACGGGGTGTGCGCGACTGGTTCCATCTCCCCTTTGCCTGGTTCGGCGACCGTACGGCGTTCGTCAACTTCCGCATACCGCTGCAGTTCTTTCCGACCAACCGGCGGCTGGAGGCGGGGATGCCCTTCATCCTCGACATGGCTCCGGTCTACAAGGGCTTCACTGCCGACATCGGCTATTCGGGCTGCCTGGGCCTCCACCCCGTGCACGACAAGCTGCTCGACGATCTTCAGGCGCACCGCGAGCTGATTCTGCGCGAGGTGCGCGAGCGCCGCTCGCTCCGCGAGATCTATGAGGACGTCGACCGGCTGATGGTCCGGCAGGGGTATGCCAACCGGCATCGCGCGTACCCCTTCGGCGTCATCGCCCACAAGGTCGACCGGGTCAAGGAGCGCTCCTGGTCGCCGACGCTCTTCGGGTTCGGCGCCCAGTCGCTGAAGGGGCTCGCGAGCGACGCCCTGCACGGTCACCGGGACGGCTGGTCGCCGCTGTGGTCGCCGTACAAGTTCTCCGACCACCCGCCGCAGCCGGGGCTGTGGGCGGTCGAGCCGCATCTCGGCTTCCGGGGTACGGGCGCGAAGTTCGAGGAGATCCTGGTCGTCACCGACTCCAAGGACCCGGAGCAGAGCGCGTTCTGGCTGGACGACGATCTGCCGCATGTGCGGCGCTGGAGCGAGGAGGGGTCGTGAGCGACGCACGCGAGGCCGCCGGACCGCAGACAGAAGTGATGGCCGAGCCTCTGCGCCGAGCGGGCGGAGATGGGGGCACCCCCAGGCCGAAGGCCCTGGGGGAGAACAATCGGGAGGCGGCGTGAAGGTGCGCATCGAGGGCGCACGCCGGCGATGGGTGCGTACGGGCGGGATCGAGCTGTGTGTCGCGGAGCTCGGTGACGAGATGCAGCCGACGGTGCTGCTCGTGCACGGCTACCCGGACAGCAAGGAGGTGTGGTCCGAGGTCGCGACCCGGCTCGCGGAGCGCTTCCATGTGGTGCTGTACGACGTGCGGGGGCACGGCCGCTCCACAGCGCCGGTGCCGCTGCGCGGCGGTTTCACCCTGGAGAAACTGACGGACGACTTCCTGGCGGTCGCGGACGCGGTCAGCCCGGACCGTCCGGTGCATCTGGTCGGGCACGACTGGGGATCCGTGCAGTCCTGGGAGTTCGTCACGGTGAGGCGGACCGAGGGCCGGATCGCCTCGTTCACCTCGATCTCGGGGCCCTCGCTCGACCACTTCGGGCACTGGATCAAGCAGCGCATGACCCGGCCCACCCCGCGCCGTGTCGGTCAGCTCCTCGGTCAGGGCGCCAAGTCCTGGTACGTGTACATGCTGCATACGCCGGTACTGCCCGAGCTGGCCTGGCGCGGGCCGCTGGGCAAGCAGTGGCCGAAGATCCTTCAGCGAGTCGAGAAGGTACCGGCCGGCGACTACCCGACACCGTCGCTGCCTTCCGACGCGGCGAACGGCGCCTGGCTCTACCGCGACAACGTCCGCGCCCGGCTGCGCCGGCCCCGCTCCGACGCGTACGCCCACGCACCGGTCCAGCTGATCACACCGACCGGGGACGCCTTCCTCTCGGAGCGGCTCTACGACGATCTGGCCCAGTGGGCGCCGCAGTTGGTGCGCCGCACGCTCCCTGCCAAGCACTGGGTTCCGCGCACCCGCCCGGACCAACTGGCCGTGTGGATCACCGAGTTCGTGACGGCGCACGAGGAAGGCGGGGCGGCCTGGCCGGCTCCCGCGAGCGCGGCCGCCGGTCCGTACACCGAGCGGTTCGGCGGGCAGCTCGTGCTGGTGACGGGCGCGGCCAGCGGCATCGGGCGGGCAACGGCCTTCGCCTTCGCCGAGGCCGGGGCGCGGGTCGTCGCCGTGGACCGGGACACGGAGGGCGCGGCGAGGACCGCGGAGATGGCGCGGCTGATCGGCGCACCAGCGGCCTGGGGCGAGACGGTGGACGTCAGCGACGAGCAGGCCATGGAAAAGCTCGCAGAGAAGGTCGCCACCGAGTACGGCATCGTGGACGTGCTGGTCAACAATGCCGGGATCGGTCTCTCCGGCTCGTTCTTCGACACGACGAGCGAGGACTGGCGCAGGGTCCTCGACGTCAATCTGTGGGGCGTCATCCACGGCTGCCGCATCTTCGGCAAGCAGATGGCCGAGCGAGGCCAGGGCGGCCATATCGTCAACACGGCCTCGGCCGCCGCCTATCAGCCCTCCAAGGCACTCCCCGCGTACTCGACGTCGAAGGCCGCGGTGCTGATGCTCAGCGAGTGTCTGCGGGCGGAACTGGCCGGTCAGGGCATCGGGGTCTCGGCGATCTGCCCGGGCATTGTGAACACGAACATCACGGCGACAGCGCGCTTCGCAGGCGTCTCCGAGGAGGAGCAGCAGCGACGGCAGCGGAAGTCGTCCCGGCTGTACGGGCTGCGCAACTACCCGCCGGAGAAGGTCGCCGAGGCGGTCCTGCGCGCTGTCGTGAAGAACCAGGCGGTGGTTCCGGTGACTCCGGAGGCCCGCGGCGCCCGGCTCCTGTCCCGCTTCACGCCCAAGGCCCTGCGCGCGATAGCCCGGCTGGAGCCTCCACTGTCAGCGACCACCATGTGATCGCGCCGCGACGCAGGGTGTCGTTCGACACCGCGATACCCCGCTGCTTCCGGCGGTCGTACCATCCCTCGCAGGAGGGTTCGCTCCGCAGGGCCGTCGGGTGTTTCGCGACATCGCCGGTGGCCCGTGCCATCGGGCAGTAGGGAGTGATCGTGTCCGGGGATCAGGCAGTCGAGTACCGGATCGAGGACCTCGCGCATCACAGCGGCGCCACGGTCCGGACGATCCGTGCCTACCAGGACCGCGGACTGCTGCCCAAGCCGGAGCGGCGCGGCCGGGCCAATGTGTACGGGGACTCGCACCTCGCCCGGCTGCGCCAGATCGCCGACCTCCTCGACCGGGGGTACACGCTGGCCTCGATCAAGGAACTGCTGGAGGCCTGGGACGCGGGGCGAGGGCTCGGCGGGGTGCTCGGTCTGGTCGCCGAGGTCCAGGGTCCGTGGACGGACGAGGAGGCGGACAGGATCAGTCGCGCGGACCTGGACGAGACCTTCGGAGGGAAGCCCGACGAGGACGCCATCGCCGAGGCGGTGGAGCTCGGAGTGCTGGAGCGCATTCCCGGCCGGGACGACGAATTCCTCGTTCCGAGCCCCCAGGAGCTGGCCGTGGCCGCCGAGTTGTACGCGGCGGGCGTTCCGCTGCTCGCAATCTCCGGCCATCTGAGGGAACTTCGAGGCCAGGTGGAGCACATCGCCTCTCGCTTCCTGGAGTTCACCACCGAGCATGTCTTCGCCCGCTATCTGGGGCATCGGCCACCGACGGAGGTGGACGCGGCCGAGGCGGCGGCGATGGTGCGCCGGCTGAGGCCGCTCGCACAGCAGACCGTCGATGCCGAACTGGCCCGGGCCATGCGGCTTTTCGCGACCCGTCACCTTCAGCACCACCTGAGCGCCGAGGGTCCGGTGCCACAGGGCACCGAACCCCGATCGGTGGCGCTGCCCGCCGGGACGATCCGGGCCGTACAGCGGCTGGTTGGCCCGGAGAACGCCGCGGCATTCATCACAGCCGCGACCGAACGGGAGGTTCATGCACGGACATTGGATGCACTTACCGCAATTCACCCAGACAATGGTGAAGTTGATCAAAGGAGGTAAATCACCTGGCTGTTGTCCACAGTGATGCCAATTCCCTTGTGGATAACCGCACTTGGCTGTGGACCAAACATTTCGATCACTGTCGTCCGGATGAAAATCGCGTGGCGGCACACCGACCTTCCACGGGACTCTGACGACATGGACGAACAGCGCACCGTCAAGGTGTCGAAGTACCTGTCGAGACATCTGCGTCATCAGCCGGAGCAGATCGGGCTCACTCTGGACGCGAACGGCTGGGCCGAGATCGACGAGCTGATGCGGGCCGCGGCCGCGCACGGCTTCCGGTTCACCCGGGCCGAGCTGGACCACGTCGTCGCCGTCAACGACAAGCGGCGCTTCACGATCGACGGCCCGCGGATCCGCGCCAACCAGGGCCACACCGTCGAAGTCGACCTGGGCCTGCCGCCCGCCGAGCCGCCCGCGTATCTCTACCACGGCACCGTCGCCCGCAGCCTGGACGCGATCCGCGCCGAAGGACTGCGCCCGATGGCTCGCCACCATGTCCACCTCTCGCCCGACCGGGAGACCGCGACCCGCGTCGGCGCACGCCGCGGCCGTCCCGTCGTCCTCTCCGTGGACGCGGGAGCGATGCACCGTGGAGGCCATGTGTTCCATGTCAGCGCCAATGGCGTCTGGCTCACGGACGCGGTCCCGCCGGAGTTCCTCCGCTTCCCCGACTGACCGCACCGACCCCCGGCCGACCCGCCCGATCCCCGGATTCAGCGGACGACCGCAGCACACCACGGCCGACCTGCACATACCCCGGCTGACGCGCACAGCGGCGAGGCCGGTGACAGGACCACCGTACGCTGGAGGGCATGACGTCTCCTCTGCGCCTGAGCACCGTGATCCTTCCCGTGCACCGCTGGAACGAGGGGGGCCTGGCACTCTGGCAGCGCGCCGAGGAGCTTGGTTTCCACGCCGCCTACACCTACGACCACCTGGCCTGGCGAACCTTCCGCGACGGTCCGTGGTTCGGAGCCGTGCCCACCCTGACGGCCGCCGCCGCGGCCACCGACAGGCTGCGTCTGGGCACCCTGGTGACCTCGCCGAACTTCCGGCATCCGGTCACCCTCGCCAAGGAACTGATCACCCTCGACGACATCTCCGACGGCCGGATCACCCTCGGCATCGGCGCGGGCGGCAACGGCTTCGACGCGACCACGCTGCTGAAGAGCGACGAGGAGCCCTGGACCCCGCGCGAGCGCGCGGACCGCTTCGGCGAGTTCGTACCCCTGCTGGACAAACTGCTGCGCGAGCCGGCCGGGACGACGTACGAGGGCACCTTCTACTCGGCGACCGAGGCGCGGAACGTGCCCGGCTGCGTCCAGCGGCCCCGGCTCCCCTTCGCCGTCGCCGCCACCGGCCCTCGCGGGCTGAAGCTCGCCGCCCGGTACGGACAGGCTTGGGTGACCACGGGCGACCCGAAGCTGTACGAGGCGGGCACCCCTGAGCAGTCGGTCGAGGCCATCGCCGGGCAGCTCACGAAGCTGGGCAAGGCCTGCGCTGACGCGGGCCGGGATGCGGCGGAACTCGACAAGATCCTGCTCACCGGGTTCACCCCCGACTTCAACCCGGCCACCGCCGCCCCCCGGCTGGGCCGCCCGCTGGAGTCCGTGGACGCGTTCGTCGACTTCGCCGGCCGGCACGCCGAACTCGGCTTCACCGAGATCGTCATCCACTGGCCCGTCGCCGACTCGGTCTTCGCGGCCGACGAGAAGGTCTTCGAGCAGATCGCGACGGAGGGCCTGGCACAGCTGCGCTGAGCGGCCGGGTGGCCCGTACTCAAATGTGCGCCCGCCCGCACGGCCGTGCGCCTGGTACGGAAGAATGCGTGCGTGACCTCAGCTAACGATCCTCTGCCGCTCCCCGCCACTGTCCGGCTGATCGCCACCGACCTCGACGGCACCCTGCTGCGCGACGACAAGTCGGTCTCCGACCGCACCGTCGCGGCGCTCGCCGCCGCCGAGGAGGCAGGGATCGAGGTCTTCTTCGTCACCGGCCGCCCGGCCCGCTGGATGGACGTAGTCAGCGATCATGTCCACGGCCACGGCCTGGCGATCTGCGCCAACGGGGCGGCGGTCGTCGATCTGCACGCCGGCGGGGAGCTGCTGGAGGTCCGCCCGCTGGAGCGCGGGACCGCGCTCGACGTCGTAGAAAGGCTGCGGGTAGCGGCACCCGGCACGTCGTTCGCGGTCGAGACCGCCACGGGCATCCACTACGAGCCGGCCTACCCACCGTTCCATCTCGACCCGGGCGCCACCGTCGCCACCGCCGAGAAGCTGCTTCACGAGGAGGAGCCCGGTTCCGGCGCCCCGGTGCTCAAGCTGCTCGCCCACCACGCGGAAGTGACTCCCGACGGTTTCCTCACGCTGGCCCGCACGGCCGCCGGCGGAATCGCGACGATCACCCGCTCCAGCCCGAGCGCGCTGCTGGAGGTCAGTGGTCTCGGCGTCTCCAAGGCCTCCACGCTCGCCCTGTGCTGCGCCGAGCGCGGAATCTCGGCGGACGAGGTCGTCGCGTTCGGGGACATGCCCAACGATGTGGAAATGCTGACCTGGGCAGGCGCGTCGTACGCGATGGGCAACGCCCACCCGGACGTCATCGCCGCCGCGTCCGGCCGGACCGTCGCGAACAACGAGGACGGCGTAGCGGTCGTCATCGAGCAGATCCTGGCCGCGCGCCGAGCCTAGGTCCTTTGGATCAGGTCCAAGGTGGATCAGGTCAAGGTGGATCAGGTCAAGGTGGATCAGGTCAAGGTGGATCAGGTCCAAGGCTGGCGGGCGGGGCCTGACGGCACCGGCCCCAGGCCCGCTGCCCGCTGCTACAGCCAGACACCGCGCTCCCTCAGCCAGCCCACCGGGTCCACCCCGGACCCCAGATACGGCGTGAGCCGCGCCTCGAAGTGCAGGTGCGGTCCCGTCGAGTTGCCGGTGGTGCCGGTCTGACCGACCCACTCGCCGGTACGGACCCAGTCCCCCTGGTCGACCGTGACCGCGGCGAGGTGCGCATACTGCGTGTACCAGCCGTCGAGGTGCTGGACGACGACCTGCATCCCGAAGCCACCTCCGCAGGAGACGGAGACCACCCGTCCCTCGCCGACCGACCGCACCGGCGTGCCGATGCCGACGGCGAAGTCCTGCCCCGTGTGCCTGCTCGCCCAGCGCGCGCCCGAACTGTTGAAGCCGGCCGACAGTGTGTAGTGCTCGACCGGCGCCACCCAGGCCGACCCACGCGGTGGTTCCGGCTGGCTGAGCCGGACCGCGCCCGCACATTGCCCGGCGGCCGCACTGCGGTTCGCCTGCGCCTGCAGCGTCCACTGCGCCGACTCCAGCTTGGTCTCGACGCCCCGCTTGATCCGCGCCAGCTCCGCGGTGCGCGCATCCAGGCGTTCCCAGGCCTCGCGGGCCTTCTCCTCCACCGCGGCGGTCCGGCGCTCGGCCTTCTCCGCCTCGCCCATCAGCTGGTTCACGGCCATCTCGGCCTTCCAGGCGACCTGACCCCCACTCAGCATCGCGTCCGGGTCGTCGGCGAGCAGCAGCTGAACGGAGAGCGGGAGCGAACCGCCACTGCGGTACTGGGCACGAGCCACCACACCGATCTCGTCGCGGATCGCCTCGAGCTCGTACCGCACGTCCGCCAACTCCTCCTCGAGCTGGTCGACTCGTACCCGCTCGGCGTCCGCGGCGCGCCGCCCCTGCTCGTACGCCTGGGTGGCCTGCGCCGCCTCCTGGTACAGCCGGGCCACCTGGGCGCTGACGCTCGGCCCGTCGCTCGCTATGGCCGGCGACGCGGGCAGCAGAGTGAAGGAGGCCAGCAGCACGCACAGCAACGGCATGAACAGGCTCCGCTGGAAGTGGTTTTGTTCGTGTCGCATGCTCGGATCGTCACATCGGATATGTCCGGTGTGCTACATTTCGTCGTTTTCATGCCGCCATCCGGCCCAGTCTGCCCGGAGGGGCGGAGGCTTCTGCCCGGAAGAGGCGGAGGTCCCGACGCGGCGTCAGATCCCGGACGCTCATCGGATCTCGCAACAGATCCCCGACGCCGCATCAGATTCCCGGCGCCGCTCAGAGCTCCGTCGGTTCCCGTCCCGCGGTGGCGGCGGGCGCTGCGAGCTTCGGCGCCGTCCTGCACCCGAGAGTAGTAAGTCCTACTTAGCGTGGAAAGTCAGCTGCTTGAGCCGACTTCCCAGGAGATCAGCGGCTCGCTCGCGCTCCAGCATGCGGCGCAGCGGGCCCTCCGCCTCGGCAAGCTCGGCGTAGGGGCCGCGTTGGACGGTCCGGCCGTCGTCCAGCACCAGCACCTCGTCGACCGCCTCGAGGCCCCGGAGCCGGTGAGTGATCAGCACCGTCGTACGGCCCTCGGTGGCGGTCAGCAGATCCGCGGTGAGCGCATCAGCCGTCGCCTGGTCGAGGTGCTCGGCCGGCTCGTCGAGCAGCAGTACGGGGAAGTCGGCAAGGAGCGCACGGGCCAGGGCCAGGCGCTGGCGCTGGCCCCCGGAGAGCTGGGCGCCGTGTTCGCCGACATGGGTGTCGAGGCCGTTCGGCAGGCCGTCGGCCCACTCCAGCAGCCGGGCGGCGGCGAGCGCTGCACGCAGTTCGTCCTCGGACGCCCCGGTACGGGCGAGCCGGAGGTTCTCGCGGATGGAGCTGTCGAAGAGGTGGGCGTCCTGCGCGCAGAGCCCGACGAACTGCCGCACGGTGTCCCCGTCCAGCGCCGCCGCGTCCGCTCCGCCGATCGTGTACGTCCCGGACCGCGCGTCCAGGAAGCGCAACAGCACCTGGGCGAGGGTGGTCTTGCCCGAACCGGAGGCGCCGACCACGGCGATCCGCCGGCCCGCCGTGAGCGTCAGATCGAACCCGGTGAGCGCGTCCCGCTCCTGGTCCGCGTGGCGGGCCGCGAGCCCACGCACCTCCAGCGGGAACGCGGACGCGGGCGCCGGGGCCGGCGCCGACGGCTCGTGCACCGGCGCGGGAGCGTCGATCACCTCGAAGACCCGCTCGGCGCTCCGCTTCACCCGCTGCCGGTACTGCACGGCGAGCGGAAGCCCGGTGACCGCCTCGAACGCGGCGAGCGGCGTCAGGACGACGACGGCGAGTTCGACACCCTCGATCCGACCCGCATGCACGGCCATGACGCCCGCGTACGCGGCGAAGACGACGGTCAGTCCACAGGCCACGGCGGACAGCCCGCCGCCGAGCGCGGTGGCGGTCGCTGCGCGCGACGCGATCCGGGTGAGTCCGTGATCGGCCCCCCGTACCGCGGCCATCCGGTCCTTCAGCGCCCCGGCGACGGTCAGCTCGGCCGTACCGCGGAGCAGGTCGACGACCCGGGTGGCGAGCACACCGCGGGCGGGGGCGAGCCGCCGCTCGGCATTCCGCGCGCACGCCCCGCTGACCATCGGAACGGCCACCCCGGCGACGAGCAGGCCGACGGCCAGTACCGCACCGGCCTCCGGCAGGAGCCAGGCAGTGAACCCGACCGAACCTGCCCCGACGACGACCGCGGCCCCCGCGGGCAGCAGCCATCGCAGCCAGTAGTCCTGGAATGCGTCGACATCCGCGACGAGCCGCGACAGCAGGTCACCCCGGCGGGTGCGGCGCAGCCCGGCCGGCGCGATCCGCTCCAGCCGCCGGTACACGCCGACCCGCAGATCGGCGAGCATCCGCAGAACGGCGTCGTGCGACACCAGCCGCTCGGCATACCGGAACACGGCCCGCCCGATCCCGAAGGCCCGCGTCGCCGTCACGGCCACCATCAGGTACAGCACCGGCGGTTGCTCCGACGCCCGCGAAATGAGCCACCCGGAAACTGCCATGAGCCCCACGGCCGACCCGAGCGCCAGGCTCCCGAGCACCAGCCCCACAACGAGCTGCCCCCGCAACGACCCCGCCATCGCCCGCACCCGCGCCAGTGCCCCGAGGCGAGTGCCCTCGCCCGCATGCCTCAGTGCGGCGGCACTCGGGCCCGCACCCGCGCCGGCCCCCGCAGGTGCGACCTGCGGACCGCTCGGCGCAGACGACGGCTGCGGCCATCCGGAAGGGCTGGGAGAACCCGGGGTTCCCCCCTCGACGGCGGGCCGAAGCTCCACCACCCGGTCCGCCAGCGACAGCAGCGCCGGCCGGTGGACGACCAGCAGCACCGTCCGCCCCCGCGCCAGCCGCCGCACCGCGTCCACGATGCCCGCCTCGGTCTCACCGTCCAGCGCGGCCGTGGGCTCGTCGAGCAGGAGAAGCGGCCGGTCCGCGAGGAAGGCCCGGGCGAGCGCAAGCCGTTGGCGCTGCCCGGCGGACAACCCGTCGCCGTCCTCGCCCAGGACCGTGTCCATCCCCTGCGGCAGCCCCGCCACGAAGTCGTACGCCCCCGCGTCCCGCAGCGCCGCCGCGACGTGCGCGTCATCCGCGTTCGGGTGGGCGAGCCGCACATTCTCCGCGACCGTTCCGGCGAAGAGATACGGCCGCTGTGGCACCCAGGCAATGTGCCGGCGCCATGCCTCAAGGTCCACAGAGGCCAGGTCCACAGACGCGTCACCGGCGCTCCCGACCCGCACGGCTCCCTGGTCCGGCGGCGCGAACCCCAGCACCACATCCAGCAGCGTTGACTTCCCGACCCCGCTCGGCCCGACCAGCGCGACGGTCTCACCGTTCTCCACCACGAGAGACGCCGCGTCCAGCGAGGGCTCGGACCGCCCTTCATGCCGTACGGTCACGGACTCCAGCTCCAGCCGGATTTCACGCGCGCCCGGCACCGCCACCGTGCCGCCCGTGCGGACCGGCGCCTCCAGTACCGCGAAGATCTCCTCAGCCGCCGACAGCCCCTCAGCCGCCGCGTGATACTGCGCCCCGACCTGTCGGATCGGCAGATACGCCTCAGGCGCGAGGATCAGCACCACGAGGCCGGTGTAGAGATCAAGATCGCCGTGGACGAGCCGCATCCCGATGCCGACCGCCACCAGCGCCACCGACAGCGTCGACAGCAACTCCAGCGCGAACGACGAAAGAAACGCGATCCGCAGCGTCTTCAGCGTCGCGCGCCGGTACTCCGATGTGATCGTCCGGATCGACTCGGCCTGCGCCTTCGCCCGCCCGAAAACCTTGAGCGTCGGCAGCCCCGCGACCACATCCAGAAAGTGCCCCGACAGCCGTGACAGCAGCTTCCACTGACGGTCCATCCGGGCCTCGGTGGCCCAGCCGATCAGCACCATGAAGACCGGAATCAGCGGCAGGGTCACCACGATGACCGCCGCCGACACCCAGTCCTCGGTCACGATCCGCGCGAGGACCGCCACCGGGACCACAACCGCAAGTCCGAGCTGCGGCAGATACCGGGCGAAGTAGTCGTCGAGTGCGTCCACGCCTCGCGTGGCCAGGGCGGCCAGTGAACCGCTCCGCTGTGGAATCTCGCGGCGCGGAGCGCCTCCATCAGGGGTGGTGGTCGGGTGACGGGTGGGACATCCCGGGCCCAGCCGCGAAGCCCGGTCCAGCAGCCGCATGCGCAGCTCGGACTTGACCGCCGCACTCGCCCGGTACGCCGCCAGTTCGGTCAGCCAGGCCACCAGCCCCCGACCCGCTGCGACCGCCGCCAGCAGCATCAGCGGAGTCCACAGCTCGGAGGCGTCCAGTCCTCGCTGGAACGCCCCCACGACGACCTCGGCAATGAGCATCGCCTGGGCGACGACCAGCGCCGCCCCGGCAAGACCAAGGGCCACCACGGCCGCCATGAAGAGGCGGGTGGCCCTGGCGTACCGAAGCAGACGCGGGTCGACGGGTTTCACGTGAAACATCCCTCAGTCAGGGGACTCGGCGGTCCCTGCGGAACTCAGTGCGAGTCGGCGATGTGCTGCGTTCCGATCCGCTTCCGGAACACCCAGTACGTCCACCCCTGGTACAGGAGCACCACGGGTGTGGCGATCGCCGCACACCACGTCATGATCTTCAGCGTGTACGGGCTCGACGAGGCATTCGTCACCGTCAGGCTCCACTCCTCATTGAGCGACGACGGCATGACGTTGGGGAAGAGCGTCAGGAAGAGCATCGCGACCACGGCCACGATCGTGACGCCCGACAGGGCGAACGACCACCCTTCGCGGCCCACCTGGTTAGCCACGATCGCGCCGACGAGTGCCACCACGGCGACGATCATCGCGACCAGGCTGGTCCCGTCACCCTTCTCCGTCTGGGTCCAGCTCAGGAAGCCGAGCGCCAGCACAGCGGTGATCAGCCCCAGCGTCAGCGCCAGCTTCCGCGCCCGACCGCGGATGTCCCCGACGGTCTTCAGCGCTGCGAACACCGTCCCGTGGAAGGTGAACAGGAACAGCGTCACCAGTCCGCCGAGGATCGCGTACGGATTGAGCAGGTCACCGAAGGTGCCGACGTACTCCATCTCCGCGTCGATCTTCACGCCGCGCACGATGTTCCCGAAGGCCACACCCCACAGCACCGCCGGCACCAGCGAGGTCCAGAAGATCGCCTCCTCCCAGTTGCGCTGCCACCGCTCCTCAGGCCGCTTCGCCCGGTACTCGAACGCGACACCGCGCACGATCAGACAGACCAGGATGATCAGCAGCGGCAGATAGAAGCCGGAGAAGAGCGTGGCGTACCACTCGGGGAACGCGGCGAACGTCGCACCGCCCGCCGTCAGCAGCCACACCTCATTGCCGTCCCAGACCGGACCGATGGTGTTGATCAGGACGCGCTTCTCGACCCGGTCACGGGCGAGCAGCTTCGTCAGAACGCCGACCCCGAAGTCGAAGCCTTCGAGGAAGAAGTAGCCGGTCCAGAGGACGGCGATGAGTACGAACCAGACGTCGTGGAGTTCCATGCCTCAGCTCCCAGTCCTCGGTCTCAGTAGGAGAAGGCCATAGGCCGGTCGGCGTCACGGTCGTCGCCGCCGATCTTGGTGGGCGGATTGAGGTCGGATTCGGTGAGCTCGGGAGGCCCGGCCTTGACGTACTTCACCAGCAGCTTGACCTCGATCACGGCGAGCACCGCGTAGAGCGCTGTGAAGACGATCATCGAGGTGAGCACCTCACCCTGGGAGACGCCGGGGGAGACCGCGTCACGGGTGCGGAGCACGCCGTACACGACCCAGGGCTGCCGCCCCATCTCGGTGAAGATCCAGCCCCAGGAGTTGGCGATCAGCGGGAAGCCGAGCGTCCAGATGGCGAGCAGCCAGTACAGCCGGGTGAGCTTCGGGCCGAGCGGCTTCTTGAACAGCACCACATGCGGCACTTCGTCCTCACCCACCCGCAGCGCCGACGGCAGCATGAACTTCTTGCGGGTCAGCCAGAGCCCGGCCAGGCCGATCGCGAACGAAGCCATACCGAAGCCGATCATCCAGCGGAAGCCCCAGTAGGTGACGGGGATGTTGGGCCGGTAGTCGCCTGGCCCGTACTTCTCCTGCTCGGCCTTGTTGGTGTCGTTGATCCCCGGCACGTACGAGGTGAAGTCGTCGTTGGCCAGGAAGGACAGCAGACCGGGGATCTCTATCGCGACCTTGTTGTGGCCCTTGTCGACATCGCCGTACGCGAAGACGGAGAAGGGCGCCGGACCCTCGCCGTCCCAGAGCGCCTCGGCCGCGGCCATCTTCATCGGCTGCTGCTTGAACATGACCTTGCCGAGGAAGTCCCCGCTGAGCGCGGTGAGCAGACCGGCGATGACGACGGTGACCAGTCCCAGCCGCAGCGAGCTCTTCATCACCGGGATGTGCTTCTTGCGCGCGAGGTGGAAGGCAGCGATGCCGACCATGAACGCGCCGCCCGTGAGGAAGGCAGCGGAGAGGGTGTGGAAGACCTGCGTGAGGGTGGTGTTCTGGGTCAGCACGAGCCAGAAGTCGGTGAGCTCCGCCCGCCCGTTCTCCTTGTTGATCCGGTAGCCGACCGGATGCTGCATCCAGGAGTTGGCCGCCAGGATGAAGTACGCGGAGAGGATCGTGCCGATGGAGACCATCCAGATGCAGGCGAGATGGATCTTCTTCGGGAGCTTGTCCCAGCCGAAGATCCACAGCCCGATGAAGGTGGACTCGAAGAAGAAGGCGATCAACGCCTCGAAGGCGAGCGGGGCTCCGAACACGTCGCCGACGAAGCGCGAGTAGTCGGACCAGTTCATACCGAACTGGAACTCCTGCACGATGCCCGTGACCACGCCCATCGCGATGTTGATCAGAAAGAGCTTGCCCCAGAACTTGGTTGCCTTGAGGTACTTCTCCTTCTCCGTACGCACCCATGCCGTCTGCAGTCCCGCCGTCAGGGCGGCCAGCGAGATCGTCAGAGGGACGAAGAGGAAGTGGTAGACGGTGGTGATGCCGAACTGCCAGCGCGCCAAAGTCTCTGGCGCCAGAGCTAGGTCCACGTCGTCTCTCCTTACGTCGGCGTGGTCACATCGGCGCGGTCACGGCAGTTTGCCCTGTTAATCCCACCCATTCCGGGAGGTTCAGGGCGCGCTTGTGAACGCGTTCACATTCACAAGCATTATGGCTCATGCGAAATCCGCACCATCGACCGGGGTCCCCCTATCGGTCACCGATCGGCCGCTCGCCCGGTTACCCGGCGGTCGCCCTTCCCTGGCACCTTCAACATATTGTTGAATCTGTCGAATGAAGATCCGAATCTCCTGGCCCGCAGGACAGCTCACGGCGACCCTCGAAGAAACCCCCACGAGCACGGCGCTCGCGGGGGCTCTCCCGGTCTCCTCCACCGCCCACACCTGGGGCGAAGAGGTCTATTTCACTGTGTTTTCCCGGGGGACGACCCCTGGAGCATCCGGCCACGTCTCCCCCGCCCTCGAGGCCGACGCCCGCCAGGTGGTGGACCCGGGCACGGTCGCGTTCTGGACCGAGGGCGACGCTCTGGCGCTGCCGTACGGACCGACGCCCATCTCTCAGGGCGACGAGCCCCGCCTCGCGAGCCCGTGCAACATCCTCGGCCGGATCGACGGCGATCCGCGCGCGCTCGCGACCGTACGGCCGGGCGACCCGATACGCGTCGAGCCCGTGACGGACTGAGACGCGCGTCCCCGGGGGAGGGCGCACCCCGGGGACAGACGCCCGGATACCCCGGGCGCCTACAGCTCCTTGCGGAACGCCTCCGCCGTCTGCAGGAACACGTCATTCGCCTCGCACTCACCGATCGTGACCCGCACGCCCTCACCGGCGAACGGCCGCACCACGACCCCGGCCCGCTCGCACGCCATGGCGAAGTCGACCGTGCGCTCGCCGAGCCGCAGCCAGACGAAGTTCGCCTGTGTCCGCGGCACGGTCCAGCCCTGCTTCACCAGCCCGTCGTACACACGCGTCCGCTCGGCGACCAACGAGCCCACCCGCCCGAGCAGTTCGTCCTCCGCACGCAGCGACGCGACCGCGGCGTCCTGGGCGAGCTGGCTGACACCGAACGGCACCGCCGTCTTGCGCAGCGCGGCGGCCACCGGCTCATGGGCGATCGCGAAACCGACCCGCAGCCCCGCCAGCCCGTACGCCTTCGAGAAGGTACGCAGCACGGCGACATTCGGCCGGTCCCGGTAGATCTCGATGCCGTCGGGCACGTCGATGTCCCGGATGAACTCGCGGTACGCCTCGTCCAGCACCACCAGGACATCGGACGGGACCCGGTCGAGGAACCGTTCCAGCTCCGCCCGGTGCACCACGGTGCCGGTGGGGTTGTTGGGGTTGCAGACGAAGATCAGCCGGGTCCGGTCGGTGACCGCGTCCGCCATCGCGTCCAGATCGTGCACATCGCCCGAGGTCAGCGGGATCGGCACCGACGTGGCCCCGCTGATCTGGGTGATGATCGGATACGCCTCGAAGGACCGCCACGCGTAGATGACCTCGTCGCCCGGCCCCGACGTGGCCTGCAGCAGCTGCTGGGCGACGCCTACCGAGCCGGTGCCGGTCGCCAGATGCGAGACGGGCACCCCGAACCGGTCGGCGAGCTCGTTCATCAGGCCCGTGCAAGCCATGTCCGGGTACCGGTTGAAGCCGCCGGCCGCGGCGATGGCGCTCTCCATCACGCCCGGCAGCGGCGGGTACGGGTTCTCGTTGGAGGAGAGCTTGAACGCGACCGGACCGCCTGGCGCAGCGGCCTTGCCGGGCTTGTATGTGGGGATGCCGTCCAGCTCGGCGCGCAGCTTGGGGCTCGTCTCGCTCACCGCAGGTCCTCCTCGACCGTCGACCTCAGGCCGTACACATCAGTACCGCTCACCAATACTGCTCACCTTATGAGGATTCCCCGCTCCTGCGAATGGGCCGACGGGAACCGCGGGGAAGGGGGGAGCGCTCCCCGCCTGGCGCGCGCCGGTAGCTCGCTCCGTGGCGCGCATCCCCCGTAGTAGTGAGTTGAGACCTCTTCGAGACATCGGCCATTCGGCAGGCCCATACCGGTCGATAACCGCGAGACCGGCGCCACACCCACCAACTTCCTTAATTTCAAAGGCAATTGGGTATCCCACGCCATGCAGAAACGTGCCTGTCAACGACTGCATATGCGACCGGCCCAACCGCCTGCCATCGCCCTACTATCGGCCTGCCATGACAGCAGCAGGGAAGCACCAGGTGAGCCGGACGGAGACATCACGCCGGGGCAGCCGGCAAGGCCGGGCGGGCATCCGGGACGTAGCCGCCGCAGCCGGTGTCTCCATCACGACCGTCTCAGACGCACTGAACGGAAAGGGCCGGCTCCCGGACGCCACCCGCCGCCATGTCCGCGAGGTCGCCGACCGGCTGGGCTACCGCCCGTCGGCCGCGGCCCGAACCCTCCGTACCGGCAAGTCGGGACTCATCGGCCTGACCGTGACGACGTACGGGGATGAACCTTTCACCTTCACAGAATTCGCGTACTTCGCGGAGATGGCGAGAGCCGCGACCTCCGCCGCGCTCGCCCGCGGCTACGCCCTCGTCATCCTCCCCGCCACCTCCCGCCATGACGTCTGGTCGAACGTCGCCCTCGACGGCACCGTCGTCATCGACCCCTCCGACCACGACCCGGTGGTCACCGAGCTGGTCCGCCAGGGCCTCCCCGTCGTCTCCGACGGACGCCCCGCCGGCACCCTCCCGGTCACCGCATGGGTTGACAACGACCACGAAGCCGCCGTCCTCGCACTGCTCGACCACCTCGCCGCCGCCGGCGCCCGCCGGATCGGCCTGCTCACCGGCACCACCACCGACACCTACACCCGGCTCTCCACCACCGCGTATCTGAACTGGTGCGAGCGCGTCAGCCAGGATCCGGTCTACGAGGCGTACCCCGCGCACGACCCGTGCGCCGGGGCCGTCGCCGCCGACCGGCTGCTCGCCCGGCCCGACCGGCCCGACGCCGTCTACGGTCTCTTCGACCCCAACGGCACCGACCTGCTCGCCGCCGCCCGGCGGTACGGGCTGCGCGTCCCCGACGACCTGCTGCTGGTCTGCTGCAGCGAGTCCACGGTGTACGCCAACACCGAACCGCCCATCACCACCCTCTCGCTCAAACCGCGGCGGATCGGCACCGCCGTCGTCCAGCTGCTCATCGACGCCATCGAGGGAATCGACGGCGGCCGTCCGGTCGAGCAGGTGATACCGACCGAACTCATCGTCCGTACGTCGTCGCAACGCCGTTCGCCACGGACAACCGTCAGCCCCCCGCGGTCACCCTCCCAGGACGAGACGCAGGACTAGGCCGTGTTTGAGAACTCCCGCCTGGCCCGCGACGCCTGGCACGCACACTCGCTGCGTTGTCGGAGTCATCCAAGTACGTCCAGTACGAGGATGATCTCCCCCAGAGCTGCGCCTGGGAGGTGCCCCCACCGCCTTGCGATTGCACGCACCAGACGCCGCGAGCCCCGCCCTACGGGCGGACGGCGCTAGTTCTCAAACACGGCCTAGACGCAGGACCGGACGCAGGACTGGACGCAGGCCAAGGCTCAGGACGAGACTCCAGGACAGGACTCAGGACTAGACCAACCCAATTGGGGCGAAACAACCGATGAACCCGGGGTATACCCGGATTCAGCACCCCTGGTGCGTCACACAGCACGATCCGCATTCCTATGATGGGCGCACGACACCGACGACGTCCCCGACCAGGACGGTCCGATGGTGCAGGGCGGCACGACGGTGGTGGAGGGGTCGATGACACAGGGGGCCGGTCAGGGACCCGTGGAGCGGACGGCGACGTTGCGTGACTTCCGCGTGCCCCCGTACGCACAGGTCCCCGTACAGTCGCAGGCCCCGGTGCAGCCACCGGCCCAGCCACCGGCCCCGGCCCGCGCCCAGGTGCCCCCGCACCCCGGCAACGCCTTCCCGGACGACGAGCCGCCCGAGGGCTACACCCCCACCGAGCGCGACCTGCCGGTGATCAACCGCGGCGACACCGTCCAGGTGACCGTCACCCCCGACGAGGCGCCCGCGCCCGCGCCCGCATCCGACGGGCTCGGTCCGCTCTACGTCGTCGGTGACGTCCACGGCTATCTCGACGAACTCGTCGCCGCGCTCGCCGAGCAGGGCCTGATCGACACCGAAGGCCACTGGTCCGCCGGGAACGCCCGGCTGTGGTTCCTCGGCGACTTCACCGACCGCGGCCCCGATGGCATCGGCGTCATCGACCTCGTCATGCGGCTCTCCGCGGAAGCCGCCGCGGCCGGCGGCTACTGCAAGGCCCTGATGGGCAATCACGAACTGCTGCTCATCGGCGCCCGGCGCTTCGCCGACACCCCCGTCAACTCCGGCGCGGGCACCGCCACCTTTCAGGCGGCCTGGCTGCTCAACGGCGGCCAGAAGAGCGACATGGACCGCCTCCAGGACGTCCATCTGCAGTGGATGGCCCGGCTGGACGCGGTGGTCGAGGAGGACGGGCATCTGCTGATGCACTCCGACACGACCGCCTACCTCGAGTACGGCACCACGATCACGGACGTCAACGACAACGTCCACGAGATCCTCAACCGGAACGACCCCGACGAATGCTGGGACCTCTTCCGCAAGTTCACCAAGCGCTTCGCCTTCCGTGACGACGACGGCCCGCAGGCCGTGCGCGAGCTTCTCGACGCCTACGGCGGCACCCGCATCGTCCATGGTCACAGCCCGATTCCGTATCTGCTGGGAGTAGTCGGCACAGAGGACGCGGCGGACGGTGAGGAGAGCTCCGGCCCGGTCGTCGAGGGCCCGCACGTGTACGCGGACGGACTCGCCGTCGCCATGGACGGCGGAGTGACCATGGCCGGAAAGCTGCTGGTCGCGCAGCTTCCTCTGCATAACTGAACGAATCCGGGGCAGGCGATTTCCGGAAACCCCCTGTCACCCCGTGCCTTAACCGCTCTACCATCGGCTTATCCGTAGCAGGCTCTCCTCCGTTTCCGCCCAACTGCCCCACCCACGTGGGCAAACCGGCCCTACGGAGCATCGGGGGATGCACATGAACAGCGCTCCGCACCTGCTGACCGAGGATCGCGCCGAGTACGAGCGCATCCTCGACGACGCGCTGCGCAACGCGCACGACCGTCCGGATCTCACCGCCGTCGGGGAGCGGCTCAACGCGGAACAGCTGCGTACGATGGCGCTCAACGCCATCGCACTGATAACCGCTTCGGCCGCCGCCGAGTACGAGTACTTCGTGAAGGTCCGCGAGGAGAAGCGCTCACCCGCCGGCGCGCCCGTACGCCCTTCGGAGCCGGGCCCCGCAGTCGGCGACGCCACCGAATCCGGTGCCGGTTTCGGCGCCGTGCTCACCGTCCTCGCGCCGGTCCTGGCCGGCACCGCCGCGGTGATCTTTCTGTTCGTGGGCTACGTCCTGAAGATGCTCAGCCCTGAACCCTCCTTCGCGGAGACCCTGCTGACGGTGGGCTGGTTCTTCGGGGCGCTCACGGCCGCGGGGCTGCTCGCCGCCGCGATCGGCCTGCTGATCACGGCACTGCGCAATGGCGCCACCCAGCTGCCCGCCGAGGACGCGGGCGGCGAACTGCCCGACGAGGTGGCACGTGCCAAGGAAGCCTGGCGGCACGCGCTGCTGGAGCGTGGCGTCATTCCGTTCCTGCGGGCGGCTCTGGCCGACCCCAGTGCCGATCCCGCATCGCCCGCACCACCGCGCAGCGTGAACCGGATCCCCAAGGTCGGCTACAGCGGACCCGACTTCTCCAGCCCGAGCGAGGGCTCGTCGGCCGGCTCCCGGCCGACGTTCACGAGCCCGGACTTCACGAGCCCGGACTTCGGCCCTCCGGAGCACCAGCCGGAGTAGCCCCGGGGCAGCCCCCGCGCAGTCCCGGTCAGTGGACCGCCCGGCTGCGCAGCCGCCCGGGGGTGGGTACCCAGCCGTTCGCGCAGGAGCGAGGTGAGTGTCGCTGCGTTCTCATAGCCCACGCGGCGCGCCACCACGTCGGTCGGCAGATCCGTGGTGCGCAGCAGATGCGTCGCCTGTTCGAGCCGGATCTGCTGGGCGAACCGCGACGGCGAGATGCCCAGTACCCGGTCCAGCGCCCGCTGCAGGGTGCGTTCGCTCGCGCCGACCGCCCGGGCCGCGTCCGCGAGCGCGTACCGGGCCGGAACAGCTCGTCCAGGCAGCCGGGACCGGCCGGCCGCGGAAGACGCCACTCATCGGGCGTCCCGCCGGCCGCACCCCCTTCGGGCACGTCCGCGTCCCGGAACACCACCGGCCCGGCCAACCCCCACTGCTCCGCGCAGAACAGCGGCCAGTCACCGAACCCGGGCCTGGCCATCCAGCGCTGTTCCTCGGGAACACCGGCCAGGGTGTCGAATCTGGAACCCGCCTCCCCCTGAGGCTCCCACGAGCTCGTCCCCCGTCCGTCCGGGTGCAACCGCAGCACCTTCCGGGCGCACGCGCGGTCGAACTCCGGCATGTCGGGCCCGGCGTAGAGCCAGCTCTCGACCTTCCGGTGGAACAGACGATCGCCGTCGAGAAGGCGCAGCTCCAGCCGATGCGTACGCCGGCCCTGCTCGTCGTACACCCACACACCCGCGTAGTGGTCCTGCCAGGAAACCAGCCGGGCTCGATCGGCTCCTTGCGTCCCGCCACCCGGTACGCCGCGACGTACGGCAACCCAGCCGCGTCCCGCGCCACCGCCGCATCCCGGGTCAGCGGGCCCAGCAACGCACGCGCCGCGAGGTCCCACCCCTCGCCATGAGCCACCTCGACAACCGTCCCCGCCCCGCTCACCCCGGCGCCTCCCATCTCCTCAGGCGTGCCGTACAACGTACTGGCGCCCACTGACAGCGGCCGGAGCGAGGGGGCGGACGGACCGGATCAGTCGGCCAGCGGGAGATACACGCGGTTGCCGGCCGCGGCGAACTCGGCGGACTTCTCCGCCATGCCCGCCTCGATCTCGTCCGGCTTCAGGTCGCCGCCGTGCTCGCGCCGGATGTCCTGGGAGATCTTCATCGAGGACGGCTTCAGCCATGAGTCGAGCCGGGCGCGACGGCGGCCGTGCGTCAGCCGAGCAGGAGCTCGGCTGCCGGGGTGTGGTTCCCGGTGGCCGAGGCTCCGGCCATCGCCGAGGCGGCCGTGTCCGGTGCGGTGCCGGGCGGAACCACCAGCAAGAGGAAGTGGTCCTGGAAACCCCGGGTGACGCTGATCGTCGCATCGCTGCCGGCGAACCAATTGACCCTGATCATCACGCCGTTCACCACGACGGACCGTGGCACGCCGTCCCAGGCCGAGGTGTCGAGGCCGATCCGGATGATGCGCCCGAGGTGAGCGCCGAGCGCGGTGATCAGGTCCGGCAGCTCGGCGAGTATGTGGTTCGAGCGGGGCCACCAGGCGCCGTCGAAGACGCCCTCCCTCGACATGGTCGGTTCCAGCACCAGGCGCGGCAGCAGCGGGGCACCGGGCCACGGCCCGGGATTGGAAGGAACATGGAGGGGGATCGGCATCATGCGTAGCCGCCCGTCCGGCCCACGAGGGACCAATCGTGACCCAGGGCGACACCGGCGCTGATGCCGGTGTACGGAGTGTCCTCGGCTGCCTCCCACGGTACTCCGCCGATGTCTCCCCCGGGTCGCTCGCCACAGGAGTGGGCCCGAAGCCATCCAGGACATCCCGCATCCCGGTGCCTGACGGCTACGCCCTCGTCGACGCTCACCCGTGAGGCGCAGGAGTCGCTCGACCGGGAAAAGGAGTGGGAGACCGCGGGCGGGCATGCCTCAGCGGCGGCCGGGAACGCAGAACCCGGCAGCCGCCTGTGTCTACCTGGCGGGCGAGTAGCTCATCACAGTCGACTGGGCAGAGGGAAACACACCCGCAATGGTCACGCTGACGCATCAGGGAATCCGGCTCGTGGAGGCCGAAGAGGAGGAACGCGGCTGACACGGCACTGAGCCTTTTCCGACCAAGGAACGATTACCCAAAAAGCCCTTATGCCGGATAAGCAGCACAGGCATAACCTGGTAAATGGGTCGGCGCACTCTCACGTGCCACCGGCCCGGAAGGGCGGCCCCGGTGTGTATACGCCGGGGTCGTTGCACACGGTCGGCGCGAGGCTAGTGATCGAGCGTATCCCGGCGTGTATGGCAGCCGAGCAAGGCACCGAAGCCAAGCACACGACTGCCCCCGCGACCCACTCGTTGGAGACAGCTGACTCGACAGGCGAAGGCGATATCGGGCCGGTGACGTGAAAGGGCACGGCTATGGCGGCGAATGATCGGCAGCCCGGCAAGGACACGGTGGACCGGTCGGAGGGGTTCGGTGAGCGGCTTCTGGGGGTGCTGCTGGACCGGGCACACGAGATGCCGCCGCAGCTGATCGCCCCGCTGATCGCGGAAGAGGTGGCCCGGGTCGGTGGCCGGGACATCTCGATCCTCCTGCAGGACTACGCACAGCTACTACTGGTGCCGCTACCGGGCAGAGGGCTGGCCGTCGGCGAGCCCGAGCCGATCGGTGACTCCCACGCGGGCACGGCATTCCTGAGCGCGGCCCCTGTCGAGGTACCGCAGACCGACGGCGTCCGGATGTATCTGCCGTTGCTGGACGGCAGCGACCAGGCGGGAGTCCTGGCCCTCACCCTGAAGACCATCGATGACGACGACCGGCGCCTGCTGCGCAGGCTCGCCGGCCTGATCGCCGACATGCTGGTCACCAAGCACAGCTACACCGACCAGTTCTTCCTCACCCGGCGCCGCGAACCCATGAGCGTCGCCGCGGAGATCCAGTGGTCTCTGCTCCCACCGCTGGCGATGTCCGTCCCCCAAGTCGCCGTGGCCGGAATCCTGGAACCCGCCTACAACGTCGCCGGCGACAGCTTCGACTACGCACTCAACGAAGACATCCTGCACGTGGCCGTGCTCGATGCGATGGGCCACGGCCTCAACGCCGCCACGATGGCCACCGTCGCCATCGGCACCTACCGACACTCCAGACGTGCCGGCATCGGCCTGGCCGAGATCTACGCGTTCATGGACCGGGCCATCGCCGAGCAGTTCGACCCCGAACACTTCGTCACCGCGCAGATGATGCGCCTGAACATCACAACGGGCCACCTGCAATGGGTCAACGCAGGCCACCCCGCCCCTCTGCTGATCCGCAACCACCAGGTCCTGCGGCAACTGGAAGGCCCTACCACCTTCCCGGTCGGTTTCGGAGGTGAAGAGCCCCAGGTCAGCGAGCAGGTACTCCAACGCGGCGACCGGGTGTTGTGTTTCACCGACGGCCTGATCGAGGAGCACGAAACCGGCGAAGAGGAGTTCGGCGAGGAACAGCTCATCCGCTGGGTCAACCGCATCGAGCAGACTGAGGAGGGAGTGCGTGCGGTGGTGCGCGCCCTCTCCCACGCCCTGAAGGAGCAACGGGGCGGGAGCACCAGTGACGACGCGACCCTCTTCCTGATCGAGTGGCGCGGCGGCGCCGCCGACCACCTCGCCGTCTTGGACTGAGCCGATGCCGCCCCATCATTGACGGAGCCGAAGCGCGCAGGCCCGTGGCCCGGCCGCACCGAACGTTCAGAGCCTGCTTACCGGAACGTGCGAGGGACGGCCCAACTCGCTGAACGTTCGGAGCGAGGCTCTTTCGTCGTGCCTGGCTCGATCGGACGGTGGCTTGGGGCTCGGCGACTTCCTCCGGTCCGCGAACGTCGATCAGCGACGGTGACCGGTGGCCCAGTCAGAGGTCGCAGCCCGGGCCGCGCCACCAGGACTTGTCCTGCCAGCGCGGTTCGTGAGAGACGACAGCGTCCCCCGGAGCGTACGCCGGGGGACGCTGAGACGTCAGAAGATCAGTCCGCAATAGGCAGGTAGACGCGGTGGCCAGCCTCCGCGAACTCCTTCGACTTGGCGAGCATGCCCGCTTCAACGTCATCATCGCTGGTCACAGCGAGATCCGGGGCGAATTGCTCTGTGATGCTTCTGCTGATCTTCATCGAGCAGAACTTCGGACCGCACATCGAACAGAAATGCGCGGTCTTCGCCGGCTCGGCGGGCAGCGTCTCGTCGTGGAACTCCCGTGCCGTGTCCGGGTCCAGGGCCAGGTTGAACTGGTCCTCCCAGCGGAACTCGAAGCGCGCGTCGGAGAGGGCGTCGTCCCACTCCTGCGCGCCCGGGTGCCCCTTGGCGAGATCCGCGGCATGAGCCGCGATCTTGTAAGTGATGACGCCGGTCTTGACGTCATCCCGGTTCGGCAGGCCCAGGTGCTCCTTGGGCGTGACGTAGCAGAGCATCGCCGTGCCCCACCAGGCGATCATCGCGGCACCGATGCCGGAAGTGATGTGGTCGTACGCGGGTGCCACATCAGTCGTCAGGGGCCCCAGGGTGTAGAAGGGCGCCTCTTCGCAGATCTCCTGCTGAAGGTCGATGTTCTCCTTGATCTTGTGCATCGGGACATGTCCCGGGCCCTCGATCATCGTCTGTACGTTGTGACGCTTGGCGATCGTGTTGAGTTCCCCGAGGGTCTTCAGCTCGGCGAACTGCGCCTCGTCGTTGGCGTCCGCGATCGACCCGGGCCGCAGGCCGTCGCCCAGCGAGTACGTCACGTCGTACGCGGCGAGGATCTCGCACAGCTCCTCGAAGTTCTCGTACAGGAACGACTCCTTGTGGTGCGCCAGGCACCACGCCGCCATGATCGAGCCGCCGCGCGAGACGATACCGGTCTTGCGGCGGGCCGTGAGCGGTACGTACCGCAGCAGCACACCCGCGTGGACCGTCATGTAGTCGACGCCCTGTTCGGCCTGCTCGATGACGGTGTCCTTGTAGATCTCCCAGGTCAGCTCTTCGGCGCGGCCGTCGACCTTCTCCAGTGCCTGGTAGAGCGGGACGGTGCCGATCGGCACGGGGGAGTTGCGCAGCACCCACTCGCGGGTGGTGTGGATGTTGCGGCCGGTGGAGAGGTCCATGACCGTGTCCGCGCCCCAGCGGGTCGCCCAGGTCATCTTCTCCACCTCCTCCTCGATGGAGGAGGTCACGGCGGAGTTGCCGATGTTGGCGTTGACCTTCACCAGGAACCGCTTGCCGATGATCATCGGCTCGATCTCCGGGTGGTTGACGTTCGCCGGCAGGACCGCGCGCCCCGCGGCGATCTCCTCGCGGACGACCTCGGGAGAGACGTTCTCCCGGATCGCCACGTACTCCATTTCCGGCGTGATCTCGCCACGGCGGGCGTACGCGAGCTGCGTCACCGCCTGTCCGCCGCGGCCCCGGCGGGGCTGGCGCGGCCGGCCGGGGAAGACCGCGTCGAGGTTGCGGAGCCCGCCGCGCGGCGAGGTGTGCTTGATGCCGTCGTCCTCGGGGCGGACCGGACGGCCCGTGTACTCCTCGGTGTCGCCGCGGCCGATGATCCAGTTCTCCCGCAGGGGCGGCAGCCCCCGGCGGACATCCGTCTCGACGTTCGGATCGGTGTACGGGCCGGACGTGTCGTACAGGGTCACGTCCTTGCCGTTGGTGAGGTGCACCTGACGGACCGGCACCCGGATGTCGGGGCGTGAGCCCTCGACGTATCCCTTGTGCCAGCCGATGGACTTCCCGGCCTCCGTCGTGCCGTCCGTGCTGGAGGCAGGCGTGCGCGTGTCCGATGTGGTCATGAGACCTACTCCCTACGCCGGCATTACCCGGTAACAGGTTCGGCGGTCGGCGCAGCTGTCCCGTACGGATGTACGGCGGTCAGCGCCCTCTCAGCCCGGTGCTCCGAGCTCCCGCGTGTGCAAAGGTGCCACCACGCTAGCGCGCAGTCTGGCGTGCTGAACAGTGGGCCCCGTCCGTTCTTGCGATGATCGGTCGGTGACTTTCTCCCAGCAGACGTCGGAACCGGATGGCCACGCGGACGGCCGGACGGCTGGACACGCCCACGCCCATGCGCACGGCCACGGGCCTGTTCCACCCGTTTCACGGCATTTGCGGCGTGTCATCGCCGCGGTGCTGATCCCATTCGCCACCGCGGTGGTGGTCGGCCTCGTCGTCCTCTGGCCGGGCGGGGCACCAGGTCACGCGCGCACCGGCGTCGGCTTCGACCGCCAGACCGAAGAGGCGCGGGTGGTCAGGGTCGAGCTGGTCGCCTGCAAGGACGTCAACGCGGGGCAAGTGCCGCCGACCGGGGACACCTCCACCCCTGAGGGGCGTGAGGCGGTCAACTCCCAGCAGGGGATGTGCAAGAAAGCGACCGTCGAGATCACGACCGGTAAGGACAAGGGCCGTACGTTCGTCGAGATCGTTCAGCCGGACGCGCCACGCCAGCTGAAGGAGGGCCAGGGCGTGGTGGTGGCGTACGCCCCCGACGCCCCGCGCGATCTGCAGTACTCGGTGAGCGACCTGAACCGCGACTTTCCGATGGCGCTGCTCGCCGGGATCTTCGCGCTCGTGGTCGTCCTGGTCGGGCGGATGCGCGGTGTGATGGCGCTGATCGCGCTCGCGCTGAGCTTCGCCGTACTGACCCTGTTCATCCTGCCGGCGATTCTGCAGGGTTCGAATCCGCTGATCGTGGCCGTGGTGGGGGCGAGCGCGATCATGCTGCTGGCGCTCTACATGTGCCATGGTCTGAACGCCCGTACCTCGGTCGCGGTGCTCGGCACGCTCATCTCGTTGCTGCTGATCGGGCTGCTCGGCTCGGTCTTCATCGGCTGGGCATCCCTGTCCGGCAACACCGACGACAACACGGGACTGATCCACGGGCTGTTTCCGAACATCGACATGTCGGGTCTGCTGCTGGCGGGCGTGATCATCGGCTCGCTCGGCGTGCTCGACGACGTGACGGTGACTCAGACCTCGGCAGTCTGGGAACTGCACCAGGCGGACCCGGGGATGGGCCCGCGCGGTCTGTACAAGGCAGGCATCCGGATCGGCCGTGACCACATCGCCTCGGTCGTCAATACGCTCGTACTCGCCTATGCGGGCGCGTCGTTGCCTCTGCTCCTGCTGTTCTCGATCGCGGAGTCGAGTGTGGGGACGGTGGCCACCAGCGAGCTGGTGGCGGAGGAGATCGTACGGACGCTGATCGGTTCGATCGGCCTGGTCGCCTCTGTTCCGGTGACCACGGCGCTGGCGGCTCTGGTCGTTTCCGCCGACCGGCCGGGGGGCACCGTGACGCGCGCGATGACCGGCGCGGTACGCAGCAAGGGCCGCCGTCGGCGGGCGAAGTAGCCGGAGCTGCAGAACAGGGACCGCGCGCCACGTGCCGGAAGGCGGAGTGGGCCGCGCGCGAACTAGCCGGAGTGCAGAGGGACCGGCCACCACGTGCCGGACCTCGGAATGACCGGTGCGCAAACCAGCCGCCCTGCGGGGCCCGCGCCTCAGCCGGCGTTCTCCTCGGCGAGGATGCGCCCGAGGGCTGCCTCCAGGTGATCCTCGAAGTCACCGAGCGTGCACTCCTGCCCCAGCGGGACCAGCTTGTCGGTCCGGTCGAGGAACGCCACCAAGGGCGCGACGCTCGCCCGGAACAGCGCACGGTCGCAGCCGACCTGGAGCCGGATACGTACGTCGGACAGCCCCTCGGGCTCGGTCGGCGCGATGTGCACATCGCCGTCCCCACTGGGCCGGTTGATGCCGTCGAGCAGCAACTCCCGGCCGAACGCCCAGGTCACGGGAGCGTCGCCGGGCAGATGAAAGGTCATTCGCACCGCGTAGGGGTCTCTGGTCTCGTACCGGAGTTCCACCGGGATCCGGAAGGACAGTTCTTCCGACACCAGAAAGCTCATCAGTACCTCGGCCTGAACCGACTCGCGCATCGTGTTACCCCGCAGTGGATGAAGCAGTCGTGAAGACAGCCAGGAATGATCCCCTAGGCCCTCTTGACGCCATCGTGCTGCACCTACTAACAGATCACAAGGAGTGATTTTTCAGATACTGATAGAGAACGTGATGGGGCTGAGCAGACTTTCGATACCTCTGCGTAGTTGATCAACCGCGGGCAGCAATCTTTCTGCCTGGTGGTGAGGGAGGGAAATCGCCATCGCAGCGGCCGTGGAACCGGTGGTGACCGGAATGGCCGCGCAGACCGTGCCGAGTGCATATTCCTGTCGCTCGACCACGGGTTGCATCCGGCCCATCCCGCCCAGCCGCTCCAGCAGAGTCCGCCGGTCACGCACCGTATAGGGAGTGATCGCCTCCACGGGATGGCGATCAAGATGGTCCTTGCGGGCCGGTTCGTCGAGCTGGCTCAGCAGGCATTGGCCGAGTGCATGAGCGTGCCCCGTCTCGCGGATGTCGGCCGATTCATCGACGGCGGGAGAGTAGGGGGTGTCGGCGACCGCGACGAGTTCGATCTCGCCCTCGCGGTAGACGGCGAAGTAGATGGGTACGCCGATCGTGTCCCGCCAGTACGTCATGGCGTCCTGGATCTTGCTGCGACGATTCTGCATCGCCCCGCCGAACGCCAGCCGCTCCGCCGCCTCACCGAAGACGAACACACCCTTCTCACGCCGCAGATAACCCTCGTGCGTCAGTGTCCGCAGCAGGTGGTAGGCGGTGGGAAGCGGCAGCCCCGCCTCACGCGCGAGCTGTTTGGCAGGGGCTCCGTCGGTATGGGAGGCCACGGCCTCCATGAGTCTCAACGCCCGCTGGACCGAGCCGATCAGGGTAGGCGCGGCGGTCGTCGTAGGCGCAGAGCTGGTAGCCGTAGCCGTGGCCAAAGGTCACCCCCAGGCATGGTGACGGGCGGCTCGCCCGCCCGCGGGGGCCGCCCCCGCGCGCCCGCCGTGCTCCTTGGGACATGAGGTGTTCCTGAGATCAACGACAGAAACAACGCAGAAAGTCGCACAATCCGCTGTTCGCGGTGATCGTCGACTCAGGATTCCCAGGGGACGGCGGAGGTTTTGCCACTCTAATGGCAGCCCCCGTTCGGCCGCGTGGTACAGCCTTCACCATTCCCCCGGGCGGGCTAACAGGTGTACGTACCTTTCGTACTCTCGTACTCCTTGTATCCCCGGCAGTCGCTGTACCGCTACCAGTCGCTACCAGTCGCTCTTCGAGGACGAGGACGACGTCATGAACTTCCGTACGACGTAGATCAGTCCACCGACGATCGCCACGAAGAGAAGGATCTTGAAGAGCAGCCAGACCAGAAAGCCGACGAAACTGGCGATCATCCCGCCGAAGACGACAATGGCGATCAAGGGGATTGCGATCCACTTCACCCACCAGGGCATCCCCGTCAATATCTCCCGCACCGCCATCGTCCTTACCTCGCTTCTCTGAGTTGTCCTGGTTTCGATGCTAGAGGTGCGAGAGCAGTCTCCGGAGCCCCGGCGGCCCTTGAAGTCCCCTGAGCCGTCCCCTAGGGAAACCGGGGGTTACCTGTCAGCTCTCGGGTGGAGAGAAGACGACCAGAACCCGCAGGTCCTCCGTGATGTGGTGGAACTTGTGGGCCACTCCGGCGGGGACATAGACGACGCTGCCCCGCCCCACCTGCGTCGTTTCCATACCGACAGTGATCGAGGCCCGGCCGCTGACGACGAAGTAGACCTCGTCCTGACCGTGGGGCTGCTGCGGGTCGAGCTCGCCGGCGTCCAGTGCGTACAGTCCGACCGACATGTTCGGCTCGCGCAGGAACTGCAGATACGCACCGTCGTTGGCGGCGCGCTCCGCCTCCAGCTCGTCCAGTCGGAATGCCTTCATGTCCGTCCGCCCCTGCCGTTGGTCCGATCGTGTCTGCCACGATCAGACACATGATGAATTTCGTAGTCAAGACGATCGCGAACGCCGGAGCCCTGCTCGTGGCGATCTGGCTGGTCCAGGACATCACGCTCACTGGTGACAGCACGGGGAAGAAGGCGCTGACGCTGGTCGTCGTCGCCCTCCTCTTCGGCCTGGTCAACTTCCTTGTGAAGCCCGTCGTGAAGCTGCTGACGCTGCCGCTCTTCATCCTCACGCTCGGGCTGATCACGCTGGTGGTCAACGCGCTGATGCTGCTGCTGACCTCCTGGCTCGCCGACAAACTGGGGCTGGACTTCCATGTCGAGGGCTTCTGGACCGCGGTGCTCGGCGGCCTGATCATCTCGATCGTGTCGTGGGCGCTCAACGTCGTACTCCCCGACGACAAGGGCTGAGCACCTGATGTCCTTCTCCGTCTGTTTCGTCTGTACCGGCAACATCTGCAGATCGCCGATGGCCGAGTCCGTCTTCCGCGCCCGCGTCGAGGAGGCCGGGCTCGGCGACCTCGTCGCGGTGGACAGCGCCGGCACGGGAGGCTGGCACGAGGGCGACGGCGCCGACCACCGCACCGTCGCCGTTCTGCGGGCGAACGGCTATGAGTCCGGCCATGTCGCGCGGCAGTTCCGCGCCTCCTGGTTCGCCCGGCTCGACCTGGTGATCGCCCTGGACGAGGGACATCTGCACGAGCTGCGGCGGCTCGCCCCGACGGACGCGGACGCCGCAAAGGTGCGGCTGCTGCGCTCCTACGATCCTGTGGCCCGGGGCGAACTCGATGTCCCCGATCCGTACTACGGCGGCATGGACGGCTTCGAGGAGTGCCTGGAGATGGTGGAGGCGGCGAGCGAGGGGCTGCTCGCCGCAGTACGGCAGGCTGTCGAGGAGCGAGCGGCATGAGCGACGAGCCGAGCATGAGCGACCAGCCCGACGTGGGCGACGGAACGAGGGCCGTACGGGCCGGGCTGCCGGAAGCCCGGAAGTACGAACCGACGCTGCCGGGGCCGGTCTTCGCGGCGCACTACCACCTGCCCGGTGAGCCGACGGGCCCGTACGTCTACGGGCGCGACTCCAACCCCACCTGGACGCTGCTGGAGCAGGCCATCGGCGAGCTGGAGGCGCCGGGGGAGACGGGCGTCGAGACGGTCGTCTTCGCCTCCGGGATGGCCGCGGTCTCGGCGGTACTGCTGTCCCAGGTGCGGGCGGGCGACGTGGTCGTCCTCCCGGACGACGGCTACCAGGCCCTGCCGCTGGTGCGCGAGCAGCTCGAGGCGTACGGGGTCGAGGTGCGCACCGCGCCGACGAGGGGCGACGCACAGCTCGCCGTACTCGACGGGGCGAAGCTGCTGTGGATCGAGACACCGTCCAACCCCGGGCTCGATGTGTGCGACGTACGCCGGCTGGCTGACGCGGCGCACGCGGGAGGCGCACTGGTCGCGGTCGACAACACGCTCGCGACCCCGCTCGGCCAGCGCCCGCTGGCGCTGGGCGCGGACTTCGCCGTGGCCAGCGGCACGAAGGGGCTGACCGGGCACGGCGATGTGCTGCTCGGCTACGTGGTCTGCCGGAACACCGCGCTCGCCGCGCGCGTACGGCACTGGCGCAAGGTCGTCGGCGCGATCCCGGGCCCGATGGAGGCCTGGCTGGCACATCGCTCGCTGGCCACGCTGCAGCTCCGGACCGACCGGCAGTGCGCGAACGCGCTCGCCCTCGCGCGGGCGCTGGCCGGCCGCGCCGAGGTGACCGGGCTGCGCCACCCGGGACTGCCCGACGATCCGTCGCACAAGGTCGCCACGGCCCAGATGCGCCGCTTCGGCTCGGTGGTCTCCTTCGAGCTGCCGGACCGCGCGCACGCGGAACGCTTCCTGGCGCAGCTGCGCCTCGTCGACGACGCGACGAGCTTCGGCAGCGTCCGCTCCAGCGCCGAGCGCCGTGGCCGGTGGGGCGGCGACGCCGTGGCGGAGGGTTTCATCCGCTTCTCGGCCGGCGCGGAGGATCCGGACGATCTCGTGGCGGATGTGCTCCGCGCACTGGACGCGGCCGCGGGCTGACGCCGCCCGGCAGCCGTGAAGACGGCTGAGGAAGAAAGACGGACGGTCCGAGCCTCCCCCCTCATGGCTCGGACCGTCCCGGTCCCACGCGCGGTTGCCGACGCGGGCGCCTGCGCGTCATCGGCGCGGCTGCCGGCACTGTTCCACTCGCGAAGAACCGTGCGAACAAGGCTAGTTGACTCTGCGTCAGTGTCCAATCACGCTAGCGACAGAGGCCTATCGACTTATTTATAGTTGGACGATGGACCTGGCCCTGTTGCGCACATTCATCACGGTGCACCGGGCCGGCTCGTTCACCCGCGCCGCCGCGCTGCTCGGGCTCTCCCAGCCCGCGGTGACCAGCCAGATACGGACCCTGGAGCGGCAGCTGGGACGCCCGCTCTTCCTGCGTCAGGCGCGAGGAGTCACGCCCACGACCGTCGGCGACGAGCTCGCCCACCGGGCCGCCCCGCATCTCGACGCCCTCGTCGAGATCACCGAGGCCGGACTGGACGAGGAGTCCGGGGTCCGGACGCTCCATCTCGCCGGTCCGCCCGAGTTCACCTCCGTACGCGCCCTTCCCGCGCTCACCCCGCTGATCTCACAGGGCCTCGCGCTGCGCACGTCCTTCGTGGGCAACGCCGACGAGACCCTGGAGGGACTGGCCGCCGGGCATCATGATCTGGCCATCGCGACGGCACGCCCGCGCGGCGGGCTGCTCACCTCGACTCCCCTCTGCGACGAGGAGCATGTCCTGGTCGCCTCACCGCGCTGGGCGGCACGGCTGGGTCCCGGTGTGCTGCTGCGCAAGGGCGCTGTCGTGCTGGAGCAGCTGCCCGTGGTGGAGGTGCATGAGTCCCTGCCGTTCGTCGCCCGTTACTGGGCCGCTGTCTTCGACAGCCGGCCGTCTGCCGCGGGCACCGTCATCGCGCCCGATCTGCGCGCGGTCCTGGAGTCCGCCGCCGCAGGCGCCGGGCTTGCCGTGCTGCCACGCTATTTGTGCGCCGACGCCCTGGAGAGCGGGCGCCTGGTGGCTCTGCTCGACCCTCCCGTCCCCCCACTGCGTACCTACTTCCTCGTCGTCCGTACCGGAACGCTCGCACTCCCGCACATCGCGCGTGCGCACGAAGCGCTGCTGCGCGCCGCGGTCGACTGGTGACGGCGGGCGACGACAGGCGAACGGCAGGGCGGACGGGAGTTTCAGAACGGGTGGCGTGGGCCACTCTCTTGCCATGACCGGCAGCAATTCCCTTGCGGGGACGACCCCCCTGCCCCCGAGGCCAGTGGTCAAGCGCACCGCACGCGCCATCCTGCTCGACGGTGACGACCTCATCCTCATCAAGCGCACCAAGCCCGGCGTCGATCCGTACTGGCTCACCCCCGGCGGCGGTGTCGAACCGGAGGACGCGACCGTCGTCGACGCCCTGCACCGAGAAGTCGACGAGGAGCTCGGCGCCAAGATCACCGACGTGGTGCCCTGCTTCGTCGACACCGTCGAGCACATCGTGGACGGCGGAGTCTCGGGCGTGAAAGTCCAGCACTTCTTCGTCTGCCGGCTCGCGTCGATGGACGAATCGCGGCGCCATGGCCCCGAGGTGGACGAGCCCTGCGGCGAGTACGAGATCGTCCGTGTGCCCTTCAGCCGCGTCGGGATCGCCGCGGTCCATCTCGTACCGCTTTCGCTGCGGCACTATCTCGACGGCAACATCGAGGGCGTGCGTGCCATGCACGCGCCTGACCTGGGCTGAACCCTGGCTGCTCGGCTGCGGCTGAACCCGGTGCAGCGCGGTCCGGTGCGACTCGGTCCGCTACGGCTCGGTCCGGTGCGACTCAATCCGGTGTGGCTCAGTCCGGTGTGGCTCAGTCCGCCGCGGCGACGAGCTCCTCAAGAGAGTCGTGGCGGATGCGCTCGAACGGGATACCGACGTTCCTGAGCGCGTCCACGCCGCTGCGGATCATCCCGACCGGGCCGGAGAGATACGCGTCGTACTCGTTCCACGGACCGTACTCGCGCACGGCGTCGGGCAGCTGCGCCTTGCCGTCGACGACCGGCCGCACCTGGAGCCACGGATGGCTCTGCTGGAGCCGCAGCATCGTGTCGATGTCGTAGAGGTCGTGGCCGCTGCGCGCCCCGTAGAACACCTCCACCGGACGGCGCTCGCCGTGCTCGGCGACATCTTCGACCAGAGCCTTGATCGGGGCGATCCCGGTGCCGCCGCCGAGACACAGCAGACCGTTGTTGGTGGTGTGATCGACGGTCATCGAACCCGCGGGCGGGCCGAGCCGGAACACATCGCCGGGGCGGGCGTGGTGGACCAGCGCGTTGGAAACCCAGCCCGCCGGGACGGCCTTCACATGGAACGACAGCAGCCCGTCGGAGCGCGGCGCGCCCGCGAAGGAGTAGTGGCGCCAGATCCGCGGCCACCACGGGGTCTCCAGGCTCGTGTACTGACCGGCCAGGAAGGGGTAGGGCTGGTCCGGGCGGACGGTGATGACCGCGATGTCCGGGGTTCTGAGGTCGTGCGAGACCACCTCGCCGTGCCACCAGGCGGGCGCGAGACGCTCGTTCGCCGCCGCCGCGTCGATCATGACCTGGGAGATCGTCGTGTACGTACGGACCCAGGCGGCCTCGGTCTCGTCGTCCCAGGTCGTGGTGGCGTAACGGGTCAGCGCGCCGATGAGGGCCTCGCCGACGGCCGGGTAGTGCGCGGGCTGAGTGCCGTACTTGCGGTGACCCCGTCCCAGATGCTGGAGGTAGTCGACGAGCACGGCGGTGTTGTCCATGTGCTCGGCGGCGGTGAGCAGCGCCTTGAGGAGACGGTCCCGCTGGGTGTCCATCGCGGCGGGGAAGAGGGACCGCAGATCGGGGTGGCGGACGAACAGCAGGGCGTAGAAGTACGAGGTGACCTTGTCGGCGACGGGCGCAATCTCCGCCATGGTCCGCCGGATGAGGATCGCGTCGGGCGAGGCGTTGTCGTCACGGACGCCGGAGAGCGGATCGGGGGCGGGCCGAGCAGCCTCCGCACTGCGGGCGGAGCCGTGGTGCGGAGCGTGCGGCTCAGGGGCACGGTACTCGGACGCGGCCTGGGGCACCGCCTGCGGCACCTCCTGGGGCGCGGCGGCCCCAGGGGCCTCCGGCGCTGTCCGTGCCGGGGGGACCGTGGACCCGCGGGCCGTTGTCCCGGAGGCCCGGTCCGCCCCGGTGCCGACCGGGCGTATGGAGGCGACGGGCCGGCTCGGGGTCGCTATTCGCCCCTCGCTCGCTTCGCCCGGCGCATCCATGGGGCCCTCGTCAGCCCCGGGAGCCGGCCGGCCCGCGGCAGACCGCTTACGAGGTGTGAACCAGCCTCCTCCGCCGTTCGCACCGTTCTCGCCGGAGGTGCCGTTGTCGGCCGACGTGGTGGTCGGAGCGTCCATTGTGTGCCTCGCCTCGAACATCTCTCGGTCGGTCTGCGCACTTCCGTTGGTCCGGAACGTGCTCTCAATTCCCCGCTCTGCCTCAGGACTCCTGTCCGCCCACATTAGCCTTCGCGATTTCGAGAATCAGGACGAGCGGGACCGGATTGCGTCAATGCCCGCAGCACTCGTCGTCGCAGCATGCCAGGTGGCACGTTCGCATCGGACAAACAGCGGAAAGTCCGGGTATCCGTACCCGTTTTCCCGTTAGGCTGCATCGCCCCCATGTCCGTAAGCGCGGCCGGGTCTCGGGCCTGCAGGGCATGCCCCCGCACCCGAACTATCGAAGGAATCGGACCAGTTCGTAGGCCTCCCGCAGATCTCTCCCCGTATAGGCGTGTGTGGAGAGCCCGGACAGATGATGGTCCGCATTCACCGCCACCGCAACGGGCACCGCGGCGAAGATCTGCGCGTCGGACTTCGAATCACCGTAGGCAACGCAGTCGTCCAGCTCAAGCTCGAACTCTGCACAGAGCTGGTTCGCGATCTTCACCTTGGCCGTCGCATCAAGAATGCCGGACCGGTCGACCGGCTCGCTGAACGGAACCGACGGCCAACGTGAACCGTGGGTGGCGTGCGCACCCATGCCAGCAAAGTGTTCCGTCGAGGTCGAAGAGGTGCGGTCTCGCCATGTACGCCGAGGCTAGTACGCCCGGTTACTCCCGCCGTCAGACGCGGAAGAGACCGTCTCCCCGGCACGGTGTTTCACGTGAAACCACTGAAGCGCCCCGCTCGCCGGGCCATCCTCGTCGTCCATGTCTCCGCGTCCGCGGGCTGGCTCGGGCTCTCCCTCGGGCTGCTCGGACTGAGTGTCGCCGCGGTCGCCTCGGGATCTCCCGCCGTCGCCGAAGCTTCGTACCGCTCCATGGCCGTCTTCGCGAACTGGCTGATGATCCCCGTCGCCCTGCTCACCCTCGGCAGCGGCCTGGTGCTCTCGCTGGGCACACCATGGGGTCTGGCCCGCTATCGCTGGGTCTGGACCAAGTTCTGGCTGACGCTGCTCACCACCGCACTGACGGCGTTCTCGCTGCGGCCGGGTGTGAACGCCGCAGCGCGGGAGGCTGCGGCAGGTCTCTCCGTGGCGGACCCGTCCGGTCTGCTCGCCGCCCCCATCGTCTCCCTCTCCACATACCTCTTCATGACCGCGATCTCGGTCCTCAAGCCCTGGGGAATGACGCGGCGCGGACGCCGCCTCCGGGTCTCGGCCACTTCCGGTAAAGCGCTGGACGGGCGATCTCTGCGTCCGACAGCCTGACCTTCATGTCAACACCGTTCAGCGAGTTCGCCATCCGGCGTCTGACCCCGGCAGACCTGTTTTCCTGCGCCGATCTCTCCGAGGACCGCGGCTGGCCGCGCGAGGAGCACAAATGGGGCCTGCTGCTCGCGGCAGGAACGGGGTACGGCATCGACGACCCCTCGGGCAAGGGCCTCGTCAGCGCGTGTGTGGTGACCTCGTACGGTCCGGGCCCTGCCTCTGGCATGGACCCTGTCCATGGTTCGGGTCCGGCCAACGGCCAGGGGCTCGCCGCCATCGGGATGGTCCTCGTGGCCGAGCGGTATGCCCGGCGTGGCATCGGGCGGCGTCTCATGCAGCATGTGGTGGCCGAGGCCGGGGAGACCCCGCTCACCCTGCATGCCACGCCGAACGGACAGCCGCTGTACGAAGAGCTGGGCTTCACGGTCGTCGGTCGCGCCGAGATGGTTCGCGGCCACTTCCGCCTCTCCGGCCCTGCTCCTCGGGCCACGACCCGCCCAGCGACCGCGGAAGACCTGCCGGCGATCCTCCGCCTCGACGCCGACGTCTTCGGCCAGGACCGCACGCTCATGATCACGCGCCTCCCGGCATTCGCCGACCAGCTGAGGGTCGCGGAGGCCGACGGTGTCCTCACGGGCTACGCGGCCGCCTGGCCCAACATGGAGACCCATGTCATCGGCCCACTCATCGCCCGCGACACGGACACGGCGAAGTCCCTGATCCTCTCTCTGGCCAACGCGACGGACCGCCCCCTGCGCACCGACATCGACGTACGCCACGAGGAACTGCTCACGTGGGTGAAGGCGAACGGCCTGAGCCCGATCGCCTTCAACGCCGTCATGACCCACGGCACCCCCGTACTGCCGGGCGACTGGACCCGCCGCTTTGCGCCTTTGACGGTCGCGGCGGGCTGAGCGCGTCCGCGCCAGGACCGCGCCCGTAGGTGTGTCCCGCCTGATCGACCGACACTGCCTAGGCGAGGGCCTTCAGCGCCGCGACCGCGAAGCCGTGGTCCTGCTGCGGTGCGCCGCCCCCGACGCCGATCGCGCCGATGACGCGGCCGTCGCGGTGGACCGGGACGCCGCCCGCGATGAAGAGGAGCGGGCGGTCCAGAGCCGTCGGGAGCGTGTGGAACAGCCCACCCGGCTGCACCGCATCGACGAGGTCCGCGGTGGGGGCGTTCAGCTGCAGCGCCGTGTAGGCCTTGCGCGTGCTGGTCTCGCCTGCGATGAGTACCGCCCGATCGTCGCGGCGGAAGGCCAGCAGGTGGCCCCCGGCGTCGAGGACGGTGATCGCGACGGTCACACCGGCCGCTTCCGCCGCCGAGCGGGCGGCCTCCACGAGAGCCTCGGCATCCTGTGTGGTCAGCGGCGCGACGGCGGTGGTGGCAGTGGCGGTCATGATGAACTCCTTGGTGCGGTAGGGCTGCAGGGCATTGGTGGGGATGAGGGGCCTGGGCGCAGGGGCTCAGTGACGCGCCGCAGGGACGGACACGGGCTCTGTCGCCGCACCGGCGGCCACGACCCGGCTCCCGCGGCGGACGGAAGCGCGCTCCAGGGCGGCCGAGAGGACAGCGAGCCCGAGCGCAGAGGCGGCGAGCAGAGCCCCGACCCAGTTCGGGGCGGTGAAGCCGAGGCCGGCCGCGATGACGATCCCGCCGAGCCAGGCAGAGAGCGCGTTGCCCAGGTTGAAGGCGCCGATGTTGACGGCCGAGGCCAGCGTCGGAGCACCCGACGCCTGGTCGAGGACCCGCTTCTGCAGCGGCGGCACAGTGGCGAAGCCCAGCGCGCCGACGAGCACGATGGTGACGGCTGCCGCGATCTTGTTGTGCGCGGTGAACGTGAACAGTCCCAGCACGAGAGCGAGAGCACCGAGCGAGACATACAGCAGCGGCATCAGCGCCCGGTCCGCGAACCTGCCGCCGACCAGGTTGCCGCCGACCATGCCCAGGCCGAACAGGACGAGCAGCCAGGTGACAGAGGAGTCGGCGAAGCCGGCGATCTCGGTCATCATCGGCGTGATGTAGGTGATCGCTGCGAAGACCCCGCCGAAGCCCAGCACGGTCATCGCCATGGCCAGCAGTACCTGCACATTGCGGAACGCTGCGAGTTCATGGCGCAGCCGTACGCCTTCGGGCCTGGGCTGCTCCGGCACCAGCTTCGCGACTCCGGCAAGCCCCAGCACGCCAAGCCCGGCGACGATGAAGAACGTGGCGCGCCAGCCGACGCTCTGCCCGATGAACGTGCCCAGCGGAACGCCGACGACGTTCGCGACGGTCAGCCCGGTGAACATCATGGCGATGGCGCCGGCCTTCTTCTCGGGGGCGACCAGGTCGGCCGCGACCACCGATCCGATGCCGAAGAACGCGCCATGGGCGAGCGAGGCCACCACACGGCCGGCGAGCATGACACCGAAGGCCGGGGCGACGGCGGACAGCACATTGCCTGCGATGAACAGCCCCATCAGCAGCATCAGCATCCGCTTGCGGGAGACCTTGGTCCCGAGGACGGTCATCAGCGGTGCGCCGAGGACGACCCCGAGGGCGTACCCGGTCACCAGGTAGCCGGCGGTGGGGATGGAGACCTGGAAGTCATCGGCGACTTCTGGGAGCAGTCCCATGATCACGAACTCGGTGGTTCCGATACCGAATGCCCCGATGGCGAGAGCGAGGAGCGCGAGCGGCATGGGGTTGTCACCTTCCAGAAGATTGCGTCTGCGCCTTACGAGCGTCCACAATAATTGCAGACGCCGACTAATTGCAAGCGCGGGCTATTGCATGGGTCGACTATCCTGGGCTCCAGCCCCTCCAAGGCCCACTGCCCCGGCCCTCAAGGCGCTCCTAGCCGAAGGAGAGATCGATGACAGCGACTGACCCGGCACTCACCGCCCTCGCCCAGAGCTGGTGCGCCCTCTCTCTGCTGCATGGCAGGATCGAGGCCCACATCGAGCGGGCCCTCCAGGCCAACCACGATCTGAGCGTGCGCGAGTACTCACTCCTCGATGTCCTGAGCCGTCAGCACAACGGCCCGGGCGGCCATCTCCAGATGAAGCAGGTCGCCGACGCCGTCGTGCTCAGCCAGAGCGCCACGACCCGTCTGGTCACCCGGCTCGAGGACCGAGGGCTGCTCAGCCGCTACCTCTGCGACACCGACCGCCGCGGCATCTACACCGATGTCACGGAGGCCGGCCTGAAGCTGCTCTCCGAGGCCCGGCCGACGAACGACAGCGCACTGCGCGGGGCGCTCGACGAGGCCGCGAAGAACCCCGGGCTGGCCCCCCTGGTCAGGGCGGTCGAGGAACTGAAGATCCCGACCGCAGGGGTACCGGCGTAGGCGCCGTGCGCCTGCATTGATACGGGCGGACTCGAAGGCGCACCCGCATAGGCTGCGGAGCATGAGCGATCTTCAGATACGGCCCGCGTGCCCCGCCGACATCCCCGCGATCGTGGCGATGCTCGCCGACGACCCGCTGGGCGCGCGGCGCGAGTCGCCGGACGACCTCAGCCCGTACACCGCTGCGTTCGAGCGAATGGCGAGAGACTCGAACCAGCATCTCGTGGTCGCAGAGCGGGACGGCCGAGTCGTCGGCACGCTGCAGCTCACCGTCATCCCCGGCCTCTCGAGGCGCGGCGCCAGCCGCTCGATCATCGAAGCGGTACGGATCCACGCCGAGGAACGCGGCAGCGGCCTGGGCACCCAGCTCATCGAATGGGCCGTCGACGAATCCCGGCGCCGTAACTGCCAGTTGGTCCAGCTCACATCCGACGCCTCCCGCACCGACGCCCACCGTTTCTACGAGCGCCTCGGCTTCGAGGCGTCGCACATCGGCTTCAAGCGCACTCTCTGACCGGCAACCGGAACCTCCCGTTGAACCCTGGACAGCGCTACTGCCCAGGCTCGACCCGAGCGCCATGGCCTGGGCCGACCGCAACTTCCATCTCACCGCCGACCACCGGCCTACCCTCTTCGACTACGTCGGGACCGTCGGGCCCACCGTGTGGTGGAACGCGAAATCGTCGGAGGCTGGGCCCAGCGCGCTGACGGCGAGATCGTCTGGCGGCTGCTGTCGGACCCCGGACGTGAGGCCTCCACCGCGATCGAAGCGGAGGCCTCACGACTGTCGGCATGGGTGGGCAAGGCGCGGTTCACGCCGCGCTTCCGTACACCGCTGGAGCGCGAACTGACCGCCTGAGCCCCGAGCCTGGCCGGCCCGGGCCAGTTTCACGTGAAACATCGCTCCGGTCTCACGGTCCGGGAACCAGGGCGCGGGCCCACAGCCCACGGCTTCCGGGCCTCATGTCTGCGCAGCTGGGGCCTCGCGGCTTCACGGTCTCCGCGACTTCAGAGCCACGGCTTCACTTCACTGCTTCAGCACTTCACTGCTTCACTGCTTCAGGGCTTCAGGGCTTCAGGGCTTGGGGGCTTGGGGGCTTGGGGGCTTCAAGCCACGCCAGCCGCCCTCGTCCACCCCACCAGGTACATCGGCCACAGGATCGTACGGCTCACGCGTAAAGGCGAAGGAACCCAGGTCGAGATGGCTCACCGCGCCATCGGTCCGTCGCACGACGCGTAGCGTCTCCCCCGCGTAGTAGCCGTCCAGCCCGGTCCATGTGCCGTCCGGGCAGGCACGGAAGCGCGAGCCGCGGCCGTTCGCCTTCAGCGGGTACAGCTCCAGGCCCCGGTCCGCCACCAGCTTCAGCCCGAAGGCGTACGTGCCCCAGTACCAGGGCCCCGCGAGCTCCAGCAGCGCCTCGTCCACTTCCGGCATCGGACGCCACGGCTCGGGGAAGCTCGGTTCCGCCTCGGCCACGATGCGTACGAGATCGGCGGCGACCACGGCGGTGAGCGGCCCCGCGGTGGCGTTGGCCAGCACCACCGCGGCGACGTCTTCCTCCACACACACCCACAGGCAGGCAACGTACCCGGGCAGCGACCCGGTGTGGCCGATGAGCGTGCGCCCGTCCCTCCGTACGACCTGAAGACCGAGCCCGTACCCGCTGTCCCACTCCCCGGTCTCCGGCGGCGCCGACGGTGTCCGCATCTCGCGTACGGAGTCCGCTGAGAGCACGCGGTCGTCCCCCTCGGCCAGGAAGCCGGCGAACCGGCAGATGTCGGCGGCGGTCGACCAGAGCTGACCGGCCGGGGCCATCAGACCGAGATCCTCGGTCGGCTCGGGCATCATCACATCCGCCCAGGGGTGCACGGCCCATCCGCCCGCATGAGGAGCCTGCGGCTGAGTACTCGTACGGCTCATGCCCAGTGGTTCCAGGATCTCGCGCCGGAGCACCTCGGCCCATGCTTCCCCGCGCACCGCCTCGACCAGCGAACCGAGCAGTGTGTAACCGGGGTTGGAGTAGTGGTACCGACGACCCACAGGGTGCAAAAGAGGCCTGTCGCCGAGTACATCGCTCAGCTCGGGCCGGAGCGTGCCGGGCGTGCGCTCCCACCACGGCGCGGGGCTCTCGGCAACCAGCCCCGCGCTGTGACCCAGGAGTTGGGCGACGGTGACCTCACCCACCCCCGTTCCGGGGAGGTGCTTCTCCAGATGATCGCCCAGGTCGAGCAGCCCTTCGTCCCGCAGCCGCAGGACCAGCACGGCGGTGAAGGTCTTCGTGAGGGAGCCGATGCGGTACTGAGTGTCGGCGTCCGGTGCATGGCCGTCCACGCAGCTGCGCGCACCGCTCCAGACGCGATGTCCGCCCCGGGCCACCGCCCCGACGAGAGAGGGGGCGCGCCCTTCGGACTGCGCGGTGGCCACCCGGTGCAGCAGGGCCCGCTCGGTACTGGGCAGAAGCGATTCGAAAGGTGAGGTCATGCACCAGATCTATCCGAACGGTCCGGCCCGGGTCGACCGGCCTCCTGAGTATCGAAGGGCATCGCGGCCGCACGAACCATCCGCTCTGCGTCCGGTCCCTACTTCACGGATGGCTCGGACAGCCTCTACGAACTGATGTCTCCGGCCTGACCACCCGATCCGGAATCACCCGGAGTCATTCCGAGGCGCCGTGGCCAGCAGCTTCCTCGCCAGGGCACGCGCCTCGTCGTCGGCATGCGGGGTCCCGTCGTTGAACGGGCCGGCGGCCGCAACCCGGCGCGCCGACCACGCGAGTCGCTCCACCGCGGGGCGCGCCTGCCTCGGGAGCCGGCCCATCTCGGTCAGCATCCGCAGCGATTCCATCTGGGGCTCGTAGAAGTGCTCGAACCGAGCGAGCTGGTCGGCCAGTGGCCCCACGGTGTCCGTGGTGCGGCCGGTGATCCGCCAGATCGCCGCCGCGGCCGCCGCCTTGGTGTCCCGCGACGGCGACACCAACCGCCGCTCCAGCTCCGGCAGCAACTCCGCCCCCGCGGGCCCGACCAGACCGGCTGTACCCAGCCACCGGAGCCAGTGTTTCCCGTTCAGCCCGGCCCGTATGTGCTCAACCGCGAGCGAGTGGTCCCCGGTCATCCGCGCGTATGCGAGCGCTGCTCCCACGTCGCCCTTGTGCGCCGCCGCGAGCAGCGCCCGTCGCACGTCGGGCCCGGCATCCGGGCCGAGCGCCGCCAGCACGTCCGCCGAGTCCGGTACGGCGCGGACGAGTTCGCCGAGGCAGCGCACAGCGAGTCCCGGAAAGTGCGCCAGTACCGTGAGCCACTCCGTGCGCGGCCGCTCGGCAACCCTCACGGCCACGGGCTCCGCGACCGCCCCGAAAACCTCAACCGCCGCCGCCACCGCATTCGCTGTCCCGCTGTGCTCCGGCAGTTCGTCCATCAGCCGCAGTACCCGCCCGACAGCGTCCGGCACTCGCAGGCGTACCGCCACGACGGCGGCCGCAGCCCGTCTGTCGTCATCGGACGACTCCAGGAAGGGGACGAGCCACGGCATGTGCTCTTCGCCCTCCAGGGCCGACCCGACGCGCGCGATCTCGTACAGCTGGTAGGCGTGCTCTGCCTCCTTCACCAGCCAGGGCAGCACGTCCCGTTCGCGGTCCCGCCATCTCTCGGTGATGCTGTGCGCGAGAAACGGCATTCCCCGAGCCACGGCGCGCAGCGCGGCATCCGGATCGTCGAGAAGCCGCTCGTCGAGCGGTTGGAAGGGGTCGGGCCATGGCCCCCGACCCAGCGAGACCGGCCGAGCCGCGTATGCCTCCACCGCACACTCCACCAGCTCCGCGGGGAACGGCGCTTCAGCCGTGCGCAACAGATCGTTCGCCGCTGCCAGCCGCACCTCGGGCTCCGGGTCGGACAGCAGCGCCCGGCCCCGCTCGGTCCGGACACCCTCGCTGACATCCAGCAGCCCCAGCGCGGTGACGAGATCCGCCCGCACCTCCGCGTCCTGCTCGCTCGCCAACCGCGCCCTCAGCAACGGCATCAGCGGCAGCGCGCCCTCCCCGCACGCCGCGATCAGCCACACCATCGCCCGCCGTACGCCGCGCTCCTCATCCACCACGAGGCCGAGCATCGAAGGCACCACTTCAGCGATCGCGCGCCGCACCGCCGCGAGGTCCCTGCGGTTGCCGTTGCCATCGGCGATCGCACCGATCAGCCACAGCAGCTCCACCCTGTGGCCCGGCCCATGGAGCGCGAGCCGGCCGAGAAACGGCACGGCAGGCGCCGTGCTCGAATACACCGTCCCCTGATGGCAGAGCGAGGAGACCAGTTCGTCGAGCGCCTCGTCCCGTATGCCTTCCTCCGCGTCCCCCGCGGCCCGCAACAGCTCCGGCACATCGTCCGCCGGCCCGTACGCGTGCGTGAGCCCTGCCCAGTCCACCTCGTCGAGCCGCTCCATCATGAGGCGACCCTACGGGGACGGGCTTGAGGTCCTGCACGGCTGTTGGAGGATCTCGCGGGCCCCGGACCTCGCCGCACACCGGAGTGGCCGAAGGATTTCAGTCCCCGTAGCCGAGTGACTGCCCGGGCGGGCCGACTTCCGGGGGCGGGGGCGTCGCCCGTGCAGGTCCACGGGTGCCTCCACCGCCCCGGGTGACACCCAACTGCCACAGGTGGGCGCCGGGCGCGCCCCGGCCCGGGGCCTCCTCGGGGGAGACTGTCCGGCCCTCGGCCGTGGCCCGCTCGGCGGGCGCCGCCTGCTGCGCGGAGACCGGCCGCTCGGCGGGCGCGGCCTGCTGCATGGAGCCCGACCGCTCGGCGGGCGCGGCCTGTTCCGCGGACGAGGACCGCGCCGTCGTCGCGGTTCGCGCCGCAGTCCTCCAGCGTTCCGGCACGGACGACAGTCGCTGTACCGCCTCTCCGTCCCCTTCCCGCGCCTGCGCGACGGCACGCGCGCGGAGCGCGCTCTGCCGGGCGATGGGCGAGAAGCCCGGTGCCGCGTTCCCCGTCTCGGCCGGCAGCGCGCGGAGGCCCATGGTGTTCAGCTCCGCCTGGAGGCCCGTCTTCGGGGCGAACACCTCGCGCGGCAGCTGCCAGGATGCCGCACCGTCCACATCCACCCGGTGCTCCCTGCCGTCCACAGCGAAGGTGAGACCGTAGCCGATGTACTGATCGTCCTTGTCGAAGAGCAGGTCCCCCTTGATCTCTCCGCCCCGGTCCCGCACCTCGTCCGCGAGCACCTGCACGGCGGCGGGCAGCGGGTTCGTGCGGCCGAGACTGGCGACATAGCCGTCCGCGTCGACCGTCCTCTGCTCCTTCTCCCCGTCCTTGCCGACCGTGTACGACATCCGGAAGCGGGTCCGCCCGTCCTCGCCCCGGACCGTCTCGATCTCGCCCACGGTCGCGTTGCCGAACTCCAGACGTCCCTCACCGCCCGGGCCGTACTTCTCCGCCATCGCCCCGAACTGCACCTGGTGCTTGAGCGCTGCCGGCGGGCGCCCCCGCCCGACGATTGTGACCCTCGCATCGGGGTTGTTCAGCAGGATGATCTCCGCGTTGGCGACCCCGGTCCCCCCTGATCCGGCGATGATCCAGTGCTGGGCGTCCCGCGCGTCGAATCGGTTCTCGGCGACCTCGTCACCCATCAGCGCCCGCCCCGGGGCCTCCTCACGCGCGGCCTCCCACTTGCGGGTCGCCTCGAGGACGGTGAAACAGTTCTGGATACGGACGGCGGGCTCGCCGTCCGGCCCGGCCTGGAGAGCGTCCTTCAGCGGCGACGCGTCCAGGGCGCCCAGTACGGTCCGGGTGTCCACGCCGCCCCGTTCGGCCCTGGTCAGCCAGTCGCGCAACTCCTCCGCACCGGCAATCCCCTGCCCCCCGAGCTCCCGCAGCCGCTCACCGACCAGTCGCAGGGCCTCGCTGCGGCTCTCCACCCCGTCCGGGCCACGGACGGTTCCCGGCACGAGCTCCGCCGGCAGCCCGGTCGCCACACTCGGCGTGCCGTCACAGGCCACCCACAGCGGAGTCTCGCTCTCCGTACCGTCCTTGTCGAACGCACTTATCTCGGCGAGGAGTTCACCGTTCCTGCCGAGCCGGAGCCGCGCGTGCCCGTTCACCACATCACCCTGGGCGGCCAACTGGTCCTCCCACAGGCGGACCGCCCCGATCGGCACCCGGTGCCGCGGATCGTCCACGGTCCGGTACGGGTCCGCCCCCATCCACTGCGCCAGGTCCCGGTCCTGGTCCGCCGACTGCACAATCCCTTCGCCGGGATCCAGATGCCAGCGTCCGACGCCGTCGATCAGCAGCGCTTCCGGATCGCGGCCGCTGAGGCTCGCCCCGCCACCGATCACCACCGCGCGGAGCGGGAACTCGCCGGCCCCTAGCTGCTCCTGCAGCCTCTGCGTGGTCCGCTCACTGACCTGCTCCCGCCATGCCGCCCACTCCTTGGTGGCCGCGTCCAACTGGTCGCGCGGCAGCGGAAGCCCGTTCTGGTCGTAGCCGGGCATGGGCATGGTGACCTCTCGCCGGCCGATGAACGCCTCGACCTGACGCTCGGCACGCAGGGCCGCATCACGGGACGCCTGCAGGGCGGTGGCATCGGCGGGGGCGAGCTGCTCGATGGGACGGGCGAGGTCGTCGAGCAGGCTCACGGAATCAGTGGAGAGGGAGCCGAACGACACTCGATATCGCGCGCGTGCCGCCCTCGCCTGGGCGTAGAACGCCTCCCCGTCGCTCATGGCGACAGTCGGTCGGATCCCGTACGGGTCGAGCAGTGCGGAGAACTGCGCACGCGTCTCCATCTGCTGCTGCTCGGACAGCCCGGTGTTCAGGCTCCGTTCGGCGAGCCAGTTGAGCTCGCCTATGCGCCCCATGTCCGCGGTGGACAACTCATGACGCGCCGGGAGTTCGGCTCCTTCACGCAGGAAGTCCTCCTGCACGAGGGCCACCCCCTGGGCGGCACGCTCGCGCACGGCGACGAGCTCGCCGACTTCGTGTGCGAGTACCCGTCCCAGCATCTCGGTCGGAAGGCGGTCGGAGACGTGGATGACGTAGTTCTGCGTGGTCGTGTTCGTCGCCGTGTCGGCGATCGTCCCCGTCTCCAGCGGAACGGCATCCACCCAGATCTTCGCTGACTCGCCCTGGCTGTCCCGCAACTCGAAATACTGACGTTCGTCCTCGCTCCGGCCCGAGTGAAGCGAGCCCAGCCTTTCTCCCAGGACAACAGCGGCGACCGCGCTCATGTCCCGCCTCGCGGCCGACACGAGTTCTTCCTGGTGCGCCTGTGAGTACGACTGCCATGCGCCCAACACCATCCGGGGATCGGCCGACCTCTCCACGTGATGCCCCTCCCCAGGCCCTGCGCATATGCATATCGCCCAACAGACTTTAGGATCATGCCATGTTGAGAGCTCGCTCCTCACTCGAAGCGCACCTGTACATGGACCTGCACCCATGCGAGTGCGGGAGCTCCGACTTCGACCGCCGGCACCGCCTGGAGCAGCACGGTGACGACCTCGTCACCGTGTACGAAGGCACATGCCGGAAGTGCGGCCGCGACCGGCTCTTCACCTTCCTGATGGCGGACGAAATCCCACCGCCGCCGCCCGCCTTCGGCGGCCCTCAGCCGTCCCAGATCATCGATCCCGGTGAGTTCGCGGAGGTCGCGGACCGCGTCTCCCGCCACGCCGGGCTCGAGATGCTCAATTCACCCGAATCCGAGCACCACAAGTATCGCGGCGCGATGGCCTACGCACTGGCCGCCATCGAAGAGGTCTCCAAGTTCATTCCACCGGGCCAGGCCGCGGTCCCCGCGTCCGCCTTCACCTCCGCAGCCGGCAAGGCCCGCTACGAAAGAGACCCGGGAAAGTTCCGTCGCGACATTCTCGAGATCGAGCTACGCCTCACGCGCAAGGTCCTCGCCGACATCGACGAGGTCAGCACCCCACCCGGCGGCACCGACCCCAAGGCGTGATCAGCCCGACCGGAAGACCGGGGCCGTACTCTGCCGAACCGGCCGGACGGCTCATCGTCCCGAGCGCCTGATCCGGCGATCTGCGCCACAGCGCCCTCATCGATCGGGGGCGTCTCTTCGTCTGGCTCATGAGGGCAGAACGAGGACACGTTCGCGTCCCTCAGTCGAGACAGAACTCGTTGCCCTCGATGTCCTGCATCACCATGCACGACTCATTGACGCCATCGGCAAGCAGTAGCCGCACGCGCACCGCGCCGAGCGCGACCAGTCGTGCGCACTCGGCCTCGAGTGTGGCAAGGCGCTCTTCACCCACGAGCCCGGTGCCGACCCGCACGTCAAGATGCAACCGATTCTTGACGACCTTTCCTTCAGGAACGCGCTGGAAGTACATGCGCGGTCCCACACCTGAGGGATCCATGCAGACGAACGCTGAACCCTGACGCTCAAGCGGCAGCGAGCGATTGAAATCGTCCCAGGTAGCAAACCCCTCCGGTGGCGGCGGTACGACGTACCCCAACACCTCGCACCAGAATCGAGCGACGCGCTCAGGTTCTGCGCAGTCGAAGGTGACTTGGAACTGCTTGATCGACGCCATCGGCCCACCATAGTGGCGCGTGCTGTTCCACCGAGACCCTGGTCGTCTCCGTGTCCTATGGGACACTCGGCGGACATCCCCGGTGAGAAGGACACGGGGTCCGAGAACCTGCAGCATGGCCGTGGATCAGGTCTGAGCCATGTCCACGAAGCGCGAGTAGTGGCCCTGGAAGGCGACCGTGATGGTCGCGGTCGGGCCGTTACGGTGCTTGGCCACGATCAGGTCGGCCTCGCCCGCGCGCGGCGACTCCTTCTCGTACGCGTCCTCGCGGTGCAGCAGGATGACCATGTCCGCGTCCTGCTCGATGGAGCCGGATTCACGCAGGTCGGAGACCATCGGCTTCTTGTCCGTACGCTGTTCGGGGCCACGGTTCAGCTGGGAGAGCGCGATGACCGGGATCTCCAGCTCCTTGGCGAGCAGCTTGAGGTTACGGGACATGTCCGAGACCTCCTGCTGCCGGCTCTCTGCCCGCTTGGAGCCTCCGGACTGCATCAGCTGCAGATAGTCGATGACGACCAGCTTCAGATCGTTGCGCTGCTTGAGCCGGCGGCACTTGGCGCGGATCTCCATCATCGACAGGTTCGGGGAGTCGTCGATGTACAGCGGAGCCTGGGAGACATCGGGCATCCGGCGGGCCAGCCGGGTCCAGTCCTCATCCGTCATCGTCCCGGAGCGCATGTGGTGCAGCGCCACGCGTGCCTCGGCGGACAGCAGACGCATCGCGATCTCGTTGCGGCCCATTTCGAGGGAGAAGATGACGCTGGGCAGATTGTTCTTGATCGAGGCGGCACGAGCGAAGTCCAGTGCAAGCGTGGACTTACCCATGGCGGGACGGGCCGCGATGACGATCATCTGGCCGGGATGCAGACCGTTGGTGAGCGAGTCGAAGTCGGTGAAGCCGGTGGGCACTCCGGTCATCTCACCGCTGCGCGAACCGATCGCCTCGATCTCGTCGAGCGCGCCTTCCATGATGTCGCCGAGCGGCAGATAGTCCTCGCTGGTCCGCTGCTCGGTGACGGCGTAGATCTCGGCCTGGGCCGAGTTCACGATCTCGTCGACGTCGCCGTCCGCCGCGTATCCCATCTGTGTGATGCGTGTGCCGGCCTCCACGAGGCGGCGCAGCACCGCGCGCTCGTGGACGATCTCCGCGTAGTACGAGGCGTTGGCCGCGGTCGGGACCGACTGGACCAGCGTGTGCAGATACGAGGCACCGCCGACGCGGGTGATCTCGCCGCGCTTGGTCAGCTCGGCGGCCACCGTGATGGGGTCGGCGGGCTCACCCTTGGCATACAGATCGAGGATCGCCTGATAGACGGTCTCGTGCGCGGGCCGGTAGAAGTCATGGCCCTTGATGATCTCGACTACGTCCGCGATGGCGTCCTTGGACAGCAGCATGCCGCCGAGGACGGACTGTTCGGCATCGAGGTCCTGTGGAGGCACCCGCTCGAAGCCGGGTGAGCTGTCGTCCCAGGGGCCGCTTTCCCTGCTCCGCTCGTGCTGCTCCTCGCGGCCGCGGCCACGGCCCTCTCCCCGTCGCGGACGGGAGACGGGCAGACGGTCACCCGGACCGGTGTCGGCCCAGGGATCGTCCAGGGGCTCGGGAATGCTCACCGGCCACCTCCTCCCGTCCGCTCCGCGGACCTCGCCATGGCACTCTTTTTACGACACAGCACTGACAAAACGAGAGGCCCGACTCCGCTCTCTGGCACGTCGGGCGCCGGTCCACGTTAGGGCTGTCGGCACCGTCAGCCAATCTGGTTATCCACAGGCCATGTGGACGAGGGACCAGATGCTGTGGAGAACCCCACAGAACCTGTGCACGGACCAGGGGACAGCACTGTGGACAAAGTCATAGCACTTCCGCCGCGACTGCTTTGAGCTGCGGTTTTTCCGTCCACCGGCTGTGGGGGAGAAAAACTTTCCCGACTGGACCAAGATCAGAACAAACGGCGCACAGCAGAAGTCTCATCCCACAGTTTGGTAAGGACCACCGATACATTGCATCTCTTACCTGTGGAAGATTAGATTGAGCGCCATGACAGAGGCCCCCACGGCACCGAACACCAGCCGACGACGCCATGACCGCGAGATCGTCGCGCTGGCCGTACCCGCCTTCGGAGCCCTCGTCGCCGAGCCGCTCTTCCTGATGGTCGACAGCGCCATCGTCGGCCACCTCGGCACTCCGCAACTTGCCGGACTGGGGGTCGCCGCCGCGCTGCTGACCACGGCGGTGAGCGTCTTCGTCTTTCTCGCCTACGCCACTACGGCAGCGGTCGCCCGCAGGGTCGGCGCCGGCGAACTGGGCGCCGCCATCCGCCAAGGCATGGACGGGATCTGGCTGGCCCTGCTGCTCGGCGCGGCCGTCATCGCGGTCACCTTGCCCATGGCACCCTGGCTCATCGAGATCTTCGGAGCCTCCGACACTGCTGCTCCGTACGCCACCACCTATCTCCGAATATCCAGCCTCGGTATCCCCGCGATGCTCGTCGTGATGGCCGCTACCGGTGTACTGCGCGGCCTCCAGGACACCCGTACGCCGCTGTACGTCGCCATCGCCGGCTTCGCCGCCAACGCGGCGCTCAACGCGGGCCTCGTCTATGGCGTGGGACTCGGTATCGCAGGTTCCGCCTGGGGCACCGTCATCGCTCAGTGCGGAATGGCTGCCGCCTATCTCGTCGTGGTCATCCGCGGAGCCCGTCGGCACGGCGCCTCGCTGCGCCCCGACGCCGCAGGCATTCGAGCCAGTGCTCAGGCCGGCGTCCCGCTTCTGGTCCGTACGCTCTCCCTGCGCGCTGTCCTGCTGATCGCCACTGCCGTTGCGGCGCGCCTGGGCGACACCGATATCGCCGCGCACCAGATCATTCTTGCCCTCTGGAGCCTCATGGCCTTCGCACTGGACGCGATCGCCATCGCCGGGCAGGCGATCATCGGCCGGTATCTGGGCGCCGACGATCCCCAAGGCGCACGTGAGGCCTGCCGTCGCATGGTGCAGTGGGGCATCGTCTCGGGTCTGGTGCTCGGAGCTTTGATCGTGCTGGCCCGTCCGCTCTTCGTGCCTCTCTTCACCGGCGACCAAGCGGTCCAGAGCGCCCTGATTCCGGCCTTGCTCGTGGTCGCGCTCTCCCAGCCGGTCGCCGGCGTGGTCTTTGTGCTGGACGGTGTCCTCATGGGTGCCGGGGACGGCCCCTATCTGGCTGGGGCGATGGTGGTGACCCTCGCGGTCTTCGCCCCCGTCGCCCTGCTTGTCCCTGCCCTCGGCGGGGGACTGACCGCGCTCTGGTGGGCGATGGCACTCATGATGACGGTCCGCATGCTGACCCTGTGGCTGCGCACCCGTTCCGGCCGCTGGATCGTCACGGGAGCAACGCGCTGACAAGGGCTGCTCTCGCTGTTTCACGTGAAACAGCCGCCGATCCCGTTTCACGTGAAACAGCGAGAGGGCCGCACCTGGCAGGTGCGGCCCTCTCATGCTCTGCGAGCAGTCGCTCAGGCGGCGACAACCTCGATGCCGAGGTTCGCGGCAACCTCGGGGTGCAGACGCACGGACACCTGGTGCGAGCCCAGGGTCTTGATCGGCGAACCGAGCTCGACGCGGCGCTTGTCGACGTCCGGGCCACCGGCGGACTTGATCGCGGAAGCGATGTCAGCCGGAGTCACGGAGCCGAAGAGGCGGCCGGCGTCGCCGGAGCGAACGGCCAGACGCACCTTCACGCCCTCGAGGCGGGCCTTGATCTCGTTGGCCTGCTCGATGGTCGCGATCTCGTGGATCTTGCGGGCGCGGCGGATCTGCTCGACGTCCTTCTCGCCACCCTTGGTCCAGCGGATCGCGAAACCGCGCGGGACCAGGTAGTTGCGAGCGTAGCCGTCCTTGACGTCGACGACGTCACCGGCGGCACCGAGGCCAGAGACCTCGTGGGTGAGGATGATCTTCATTTTTCGGTCACCCTTCCCTTAGCGCGCGGTGGACGTGTAGGGCAGCAGCGCCATCTCACGGCTGTTCTTGACGGCCGTGGCGACGTCACGCTGGTGCTGCGTGCAGTTGCCGGTCACGCGACGGGCACGGATCTTGCCGCGGTCGGAAATGAACTTCCGCAGCATGTTCGTGTCCTTGTAGTCCACGTACGCGGTCTTGTCCTTGCAGAAAGCGCAGACCTTCTTCTTCGGCTTGCGCACAGGCGGCTTCGCCATGGTGTATCTCCTGTGTGATCAAGAAGTGGGGGTACGAGCTGCCCCTGGGACGGATCCCTAGAAGGGGGGCTCGTCCGAGTAGCCGCCGCCGGAGCTTCCGCCCCAGCCGCCACCGCCGCCGCCCTGCTGCTGACCGCCGGCCGGCGCACTGGTGGCCCAGGGGTCGTCGGCGGGAGCACCGCCGCCACCCTGCTGGCCACCGCTGGGACCGCCGCCCCAGTTGCCGCCGCCCTGCTGGCCGCCGCCGTAGCCGCCCTGGCCACCGCGACCGGTGGTCTTGGTGACCTTGGCCGTGGCGTTCTTGAGGCTGGGGCCGACTTCCTCGACGTCCAGCTCGTAGACCGTGCGCTTGACTCCCTCGCGGTCCTCGTAGGACCGCTGCTTCAGCCGGCCCTGCACGACGACACGCATGCCGCGCTGGAGCGACTCGGCGACGTTCTCCGCCGCCTGACGCCAGACCGAGCAGGTGAGGAACAGGCTCTCGCCGTCCTTCCACTCATTGGTCTGACGGTCGAAGGTGCGGGGAGTGGACGCGACGCGGAACTTCGCGACCGCCGCACCGGACGGGGTGAAACGCAGCTCGGGGTCGTCGACGAGATTGCCGACGACCGTGATGACGGTCTCGCCTGCCATGGGTGAACCTCTCGGCGGGATTGCTGCTGGCTGCTTGCTGCTACTCGAACCCGATGACCTCTGAGCTAGGCGCTCAGTGGGTCTCGGGACGGAGGACCTTGGTCCGGAGGACCGACTCGTTCAGGTTCATCTGGCGGTCGAGCTCCTTGACGACCGCAGGCTCGGCCTGCAGGTCGATGACCGAGTAGATGCCCTCGGGCTTCTTCTTGATCTCGTAAGCGAGACGACGACGGCCCCAGGTGTCGACCTTCTCAACCTTTCCGTTGCCCTCACGGACGACGGAGAGGAAGTTCTCGATCAGCGGGGAGACAGCGCGCTCCTCGAGATCGGGGTCGAGGATGACCATCACCTCGTAGTGACGCATGTGGAACCCACCTCCTTTGGACTCAGCGGCCACGGTCGTTCCGTGGCAGGAGGGTCGTGATGCGTAAGCATCGATGTCTACGAGTAAATCAGGCGCCACTGACAATCGGCCTCGAAAAGCGAGGGATCGAGTGCTGGCCTGGGCAGACACCGGTGCAGACCGTACAGAGTACCCGCAGACCCGCTTCCGGTTGAAATCCGGCTGCGAGGGGCCGCACCCTGTATCCATCGGGTGTGGGCGGCGTCACAGTGCGCCGCCTTTCCGGCAACGCCAGGAGGTGCTTCATGGCACAGACAATGCGATCGAACCCCACCGGCTCTCTCCTCGCCACGGACGGCAAACCCCATCCACTTCAGGACACCCTGATGGTGGTGACGCTGGTCCTGGGTGTCGTGGCCTTTGTGTCCGCCCTGTTCGACAGCCTCCACCTGCTCAGCTCCTGGTCCGGGCTGATCGGAATTCTCACGGGCGCGTACGGCCAGTTCATCTCCGCCACGACCCGTGAACGCTTCCTCCTGATCATCGGACTCGGTGCCTCAGCCTTGGGCTTTTTCCTCGGGATGGCACACGGCGGGCTCTTCGGTGGCTTGATCGGCTACTAGCCCCTTCGCTCACGGCTACGCGGGGTGTTGCCACGGCCCAGTAGGCTTCGGCGCGAGAGCCGGAGCCCCTGACCCATGGGGACACACCTGCCGAGGAGCACCCCGCATGAGCCTGACCCTGAGGACCATCAGCCGAGAGCAGCATCTGGCGTACATCCAGAGCCTGCCCGCGGCGAGTCACTGCCAGGTCCCGGCGTGGGCGGATGTCAAGACCGAGTGGCGCTCGGAGAGCCTTGGCTGGTTCGACAAGAGCGGGGAGCTCGTCGGAGTCGGTCTCGTCCTGTACCGCCAGCTGCCCAAGATCAAGCGGTACCTGGCGTATCTGCCCGAGGGCCCGGTGATCAACTGGTATGCCCCGAACCTGGACGACTGGCTGCAGCCGATGCTGGCGCACCTCAAGCACCAGGGCGCCTTCTCCGTGAAGATGGGCCCGCCGGTCGTCATCCGCCGCTGGGACGCGCCTGCGATCAAGGCCGGTATCCAGGACCCGGATGTGAAGCGTCTGCGTGACGTCGAAGCCACCCACATCGAGCCGCGCGCCTTCGAGGTCGCGGACCGGCTGCGCAAGATGGGCTGGCAGCAGGGCGAGGACGGCGGCGCCGGCTTCGGTGACGTACAGCCCCGGTACGTCTACCAAGTACCCCTGGCCAACCGGTCGCTCGACGATGTCCTCAAGGGCTTCAACCAGCTGTGGCGGCGCAACATCAAGAAGGCCGAGAAGGCCGGCGTCGAGGTCGTCCAGGGCGGCTACGACGACCTCGCCGAGTGGCAGCGGCTGTACGAGATCACGGCGGAGCGCGACCGCTTCCGGCCCCGCCCGCTTTCGTACTTCCAGCGCATGTGGACGGTGCTGAACAGCGAGGACCCGAACCGCATGCGTCTCTACTTCGCGCGGCACAACGGGGTGAACCTGTCTGCGGCGACGATGCTCGTGGTCGGCGGGCACGTCTGGTACTCGTACGGCGCTTCCGACAACATCGGCCGCGAGTTCCGGCCCTCGAACGCGATGCAGTGGCGGATGCTGCGCGACGCCTACGCCATGGGCGCCACCGTCTACGACCTGCGCGGTATCAGCGACTCGCTCGACGAGACCGACCACCTCTTCGGCCTGATCCAGTTCAAGGTCGGCACCGGCGGAGAGGCCGTCGAATACGTCGGTGAGTGGGATTTCCCGCTCAACAAGCTCCTGCACAAGGCGCTCGACATCTACATGTCGCGCCGCTGATCCTTCCGTAACCTCGCTCATATCTCTGATACACCGCTGCCACCAGAAAGGTTCCGGTCCGGCCATGGCGCTCTCCCTCTACGTAGACACCGCACGCTGGCGGGCGCACCAGAAGTCCGTGATCGACCAGTTCCCGGGCCTCGTCCCGGTCTGCAAGGGCAACGGCTACGGGTTCGGTCATGAGCGCCTCGCCGAAGAAACGACCCGCTTCGGCTCGGACATGCTCGCCGTGGGCACGACCTATGAAGCGGCGCGGATAAAGGACTGGTTCAGCGGCGATCTCCTCGTCCTCACCCCGTTCCGGCGCGGTGAGGAGCCGGTTCCGCTGCCGGACCGGGTCATCCGCTCGGTCTCCTCGGTCGACGGTGTGCATGCCCTGGTCGGCGCGCGCGTCGTCATCGAGTGCATGAGCTCCATGAAGCGTCACGGCGTCTCAGAGCAGGAACTGGGCCAGCTGAACACGGCGATCGAGGACGTACGCCTCGAGGGCTTCGCCCTGCATCTGCCGCTGGACCGCACGGACGGCTCCGACGCGGTCGAGGAGGTCATCGCCTGGATGGACCGGCTGCGCGCCGCGCGGCTGCCCCTGCACACCATGTTTGTGAGCCATCTGCGCGCCGAAGAACTGGCGCGGCTCCAGCAGCAGTTCCCGCAGACCCGCTTCCGTGCCCGGATCGGCACGCGGCTGTGGCTCGGTGACCACGAAGCGACCGAGTACCGGGGCTCTGTCCTCGACGTCACCCGCGTAGCCAAGGGCGACCGTTTCGGCTACCGCCAGCAGAAGGCCGCTTCGGACGGCTGGCTGGTGGTCGTCGCAGGCGGCACGTCGCACGGGGTCGGCCTGGAGGCGCCGAAGGCCCTGCACGGCGTCATGCCGCGCGCCAAGGGCGTCGCCCGCGCGGGTCTGGCGACCGTCAACCGCAATCTGTCGCCGTTCGTCTGGGCAGGCAAGCAGCGCTGGTTCGCCGAGCCGCCGCACATGCAGGTGTCGATCCTCTTCGTACCGGCGGACTCGCAGGAGCCGAAGGTCGGCGATGAGCTGGTCGCCCATCTGCGCCACACGACCACGCAGTTCGACCGCCTGGTCGACCGCTAGGCCCGCCCACGGGGCCCGGCCCGGCCGCCGGTTGCCGGCCCCACGCCGCGCGCGCCGCGGCTAGCCTCCCGCGGTCCCTGTAGTCCCTGTGGTTCCCCACTCCACCCGCGGCCCCTCAACCGCGTGCGCGGCGTGCCGCGGTGGATGCGCCGCCTGACCGAGCACGAACACGTCCTGTGCCCTGTCCAGCACCCCGCCGGACGGGTCGTCCGTTCCGTCCTGCCGTACGACGTCACGCTCCGGCATCAGGATGTCCCGTACGACCACGGCGCACAGGTAGAGCGTCCCCAGCAGATGCACGGCGATCGCCAGCTGGTAGCCCTCCGTGGGCAGGCCTTGGTGCTTGTCACCGCTTGTCGTGTACGCGAGGTACATCCAGATCCCCAGGAAGTACACGACCTCGCAGGCCTGCCAGATCAGGAAGTCCCGCCAACGGGGCCTGGCCAGCGCGGCGAGAGGGATCAGCCACAGCACGTACTGCGGCGAGTAGACCTTGTTAGTAAGGATGAACGCCGCCACGACCAGGAAGGCGAGCTGCGCGAACCGCGGCCGGCGCGGTGCGGTGAGCGCCAGCGCTGCGAGACCTGCGCAGGCCAGCAGCATCAGCAGCGTCGCGTACGTGTTGACCGTGTCGACGTCGAGCGGCTCGCCCGTGCGCTGGGTGATGATCAGCCAGAACGAGCCGAAGTCGACCTGCCGCTCCTGGCTGAAGGTGTAGAACTTCTTCCACCCCTCGGGGGCGAGCAGCATGACCGGCAGGTTCACGATCAGCCAGGAGCCCGCCGCACCCAGCAGGGCTGCCCCGTACGCCCGGTATTTGCCCGCCCGCCAGCACAGCACCAGGAGAGGTCCGAGCAACAGGACCGGATAGAGCTTGGCGGCGGTCGCGAGTCCGATGAGGATGCCGAAGGCCAGGGGTCGTCCACGTGACCACATGAGCATCGCCGCCGCCGTGAGGGCCACGGCCAGCAGATCCCAGTTGATGGTGGCGGTGAGGGCGAACGCGGGCGCGAGCGCGACCAGTAGCCCGTCCCAGGGCCTGCGGCGGTGGGTGCGGGCAACGCAGACGGCGATGACGGCGGTGCAGATCAGCAGCATGCCCGCATTGACCATCCAGTACATCTGCTCGCGGTGCTGGATGGACCCGCCGGATGGCGTCAGCCAGGCGGCGGCCTGCATGAACAGCCCTGTCAGAACGGGGTATTCGAGGTACTCCATGTCGCCGCTCAGCCGGTCGAAGTACGGAATCTGACCGTCGGCGAAGCCCCGCCCGAGGAAGAGGTGAGGGATGTCCGAGTAGCAGGCGTGCGTGTACTGCGAGCTGGTGCCACGGAACCAGGCCCAGTCGTAGCAGGGGATCTTCTGCACCATGCCGAGCGCGAACATCCCGATCGCCACCAGGGCGACGACCCGCACAGGCGTGAACCAGCCACTGCCGACCCACGCCCAGCGGCCCACAGGACCACCGATCAGCTCACTGCCGGCCGCCGCGACCTCGTCCCGCTGCGTGGGACATACCAGCGGCTGGTCCTTCTGCACGATCGTCTTCTGTGGGCTCGGCATGGGGCCCATCCTGCCGTACGGGGCTGTGGACGCGTACGGCCTGTGGACAACGGCGAGGGCCGCCGCACCGGAATCGACGTTCCGGTGCGGCGGCCCTCGTGGCGGGTTCGGAGAGAAGGGCTGTCAGCCCGTCGAGCCTCCGAACCAGCCGCCGTTGCCATTGCCGTTGCCATTGGTGGTACCGCTCGTGGTGTCTGGTGAGGGACTGGTGGTGACCCCTCCATCCGTCGTACCACCGTCGGTGGTGCCGGCGTCAGTACCGGCAGTGGTGCCACCGCCGTCCTGACCGCCCGTAGGCGTGCACTTCCAGTCGAACGGGTCGCAGGACTTGCTGGGCTTGGGAGTATCGGACGGCGTCTGGGACGGCGTCTGGGACGGGCTCGCGGACGGCGTCTGCGAGGGCGTGAGGGAAGGCGACGGCTCGGGGCTCGACAGACCGCCTCCGAAGACCGCGTCGGCGTCCAGGGACTCCGGCTCGGGGAAGCGCTCGACCTTCGTGCCCTCCAGGGCCTCCGACATGTAGTCGTGCCAGATCTCGGACGGGAACGACGAACCGTGGATCTTCTGCTGACCACCCGTACCGAACATCTTCTCGAACTTGCGGTCCTTGCTCTTCGCGTTGTCGTCCATCCGGTACATGTCGATGGCGGTGGACAGCTGAGGCGTGTAGCCGACGAACCAGGCCGACCTGTTGCCGTCGGTCGTACCGGTCTTGCCGGCGACGTCCCGGCCCGGGAGCGCCGCGTTCCGGCCCGTGCCGGCGGGGTCTTCGACGACATCCTTCAGCACGTCGGTCACATTGCTCGCGATGGCCGAGGAGAACCGCTGCTCGGACTCGTCCTCGTGGTTGTAGACCACCTCGCCACGATGGCGTGCCTTGAGGACGGAGAACGGCTCGCGCTGCTCACCATTGGCGGCGAAGGTCGCGTACGCGCCCGCCATACGGATGGCGCTGGGGCTGGAGATACCGATCGAGAACGACGGGACGTTCGACTTGACCAGCGAGTCCTCCCGCAGCCCGGCGTCGACCGCCGCCTCCCTCACCTTGTCGACGCCCACATCCATGCCCAGCTGGACGAAGGGCGAGTTGGCAGAGCGGATCATGGCTTCACGCAAGGTGATGTCCTTGTACGACTTATGGCCGTCATTGGCCTGCAGCCACTGCTCTCCCTTCTCGTTCTCCCAGACCGTGCCGTCATAGTTCTTGATCTTGAGGTTGTCGATGGCGCTGTACTTGCTCTTGTCCGGGTCGACCAATGTGCGGTCTTCGTCTCCCTGATCAGACGGGAGCTTCGGGTTGCGCACGCCGTCCCGCATCGCAGCGGCGAGAACGAACGGCTTGAACGTCGAGCCGACCTGGGCACCGGTCTCGTCCGCATTGTTGGTGAAGTGCTTCGTCGCGTCCTCACCGCCATAGATGGCGACGATCGCGCCCGTCTTCGGGTCCACCGAGGCGCCACCGAACTGAACGTGGGTGTCCGTTTCCGGGCGCTTTTTCGGGTCGATGTTCTTCTTGCGGACGTTCTCGACAGCGGCCTTCAGCTTTTCGACCCTGGGCTTCTCGAAGGTCGTGTAGATCTCGTAGCCGCCCTTGGACAGGTCCTCGGCCGTGATGCCCCTGGGGTTGTTGTTGATGAAGTAGGCCTTGGCAAGGTCCACGAGATAGCCGGTCTGCCCGCTGAGCTGGGCGTTCTTCTTGGGCGGCTCGGGCATCGGGAACGCCCCCTTGCGAGCCACCGCGTACGTCGAGGACTCGGGATAGCCGTCGTTGGCCATCTCTCCCATGATCCATTGCCAGCGCTTCACCGCGCGGGCCGTATTGGCCTCGCGGGTCGCCGTCCGGTCGATCTCCGTGGAACCGGCCGGGTCGTAGTACGTGGCGCCCTTGAGCAGCGAGGCGAGGAAGGCGCACTGGCTCGGGCTGAGGTCCTTGGCGTTCGTGTTGTAGTACGTACGGGCCGCGGCCTGGATTCCGTAGGCGCCACGCCCGTAGTACGACGTGTTCAGGTAGCCCTCCATGATGTCTTCCTTCTCCAGTTCGGCGCCCACCTTCATGGAGATGAAGAGCTCCTTGACCTTCCGGCTCAAGGTCTGCGACTGGTCACCCAGCATGGCGTTCTTCACGTACTGCTGGGTGATGGTCGAGCCACCCTGCGTCTGCCCGCCCTTGGCCATGTTGACCACGGCACGGGCGATACCCATGGGGTCGATGCCCGAGTCGGTTTCGAACGTCTTGTTCTCGGCCGACATCACCGCGTGACGCATCGCCTTGGGGATGTTCTCGTAGGAGATGATCTGACGGTTGATCTCACCACCGGTGGCAGCCATCTGGCTGCCGTCCTTCCAGTAGTAGACGTTGTTCTGCGCCGCAGCCGCCTTGTCCTGCTCCGGGATCCCCACCATCGCGTAGGCGATGGTCCCGGCGGCCATCAGGCTGCCGAGGAAGCCGAGACACAGCCCCGTCATGAGCTTCCACGACGGGACCCAGCGCCGCCAGCCGTACTTGTCGTGGCGCGGGTAGTCGATCAGCCGCTTCTTGCCCGGGTTGCCGCCGTGGCCGCGCCCAGGCCCACCGGGGCCGCCACCACGCCGACCGCCGCCGTGACCGCCGTAGCCCGCGCCACCGCCTTCCGCGGCTCTTCTGCGCCCGCCACCGCCCCGCTGGGCGGCACGCCGAGCCTCTGCCCGGCCTCCGTACGATCGCTCCTCCTGCCCGTACGAGGCAGAGGGGGTTCCGGTGCTCGTGCCCCGGGGCGGGGCAGCGCGGCGGCCTGATGGAGGCTGCTGGGCGGCGCGCCTGGCCGCGGCACGTCCGCCACCCTGCGGCTGCGGCGGTTTGCGACGGTGCTCGCTCATCGAACGACTACTCCTAGGGCAGGCGCGTAGGCCTGGAAGCGGCAGTTGAGATCCGGTCCCCCCGCATCAATACGGACCAGCCCCGTGAAGGGCTCATCCGCAATGCATCCAGGACGATGACGCTCGCTGGCGTCACACGGTTCCCGGTGGTCTGCATGCCGCACAGACTACGCACGACCAAAAACCACCCAGGGTCGAAATTCACCCCAAAACAGGCATCTCGATTGCGGCGAATTGACGATGTGACGCCGGTCACGATGCCTCCTCTTGTAGCAGCAAGAGCGCCGTTCTATCGTCTGGATGTATCGAGTCGATACATCAGAGCGGCATAGCAGTCAGGGAAGGCTGAGGAGGCGATCGATGAGCAGACGCTCCGGCATCCTCGAGTTCGCCGTTCTCGGCCTGCTCCGCGAGGCCCCGATGCACGGATACGAGCTGCGCAAGCGGCTCAACACGTCGCTGGGGATCTTCCGGGCCTTCAGTTACGGGACCCTCTACCCCTGCCTCAAGACGCTGGTCGCCAACGGCTGGTTGATCGAGGAGCCGGGCAGCGCTCCTGAGGACGCTCTTGCCGCCTCGCTCGCGGGGCGTCGGGCCAAGATCGTCTACCGGCTGACGGCAGAAGGTAAGGAGCACTTCGAGGAGCTCCTCTCCCACACCGGCCCCGACACCTGGGAAGACGAACACTTCGCGGCCCGGTTCGCCTTCTTCGGGCAGACGGAGCGCGAGGTACGGATGCGGGTGCTGGAGGGCCGGCGCAGCCGGCTGGAGGAGCGTCTGGAGAAGATGCGTACCTCCCTCGCCCGCACCCGCGAGCGCCTTGACGACTACACGCTTGAGCTGCAGCGGCACGGCATGGAGTCCGTGGAGCGCGAAGTGCGCTGGCTGAACGAGCTCATCGAGAGCGAGCGGGCGGGGCGGGATCAGCGACGATCCTCCGCCTCCGAGGACGCTCAGCAGGACACCACATCTGCAGAGACGGGCGGCCTGCCCCGGCACCGGGGCGCAGTGTCCCCCGAGGGGAGCCCTTCCGGGCACTCCAACCAGCCGGATCCGTCCGATGACACCACCAAGTGAGGCCCCGCATCCATGCAGGGTCTCGTACGAGAACACACAGGGAGCAACCGGAATGGGTTCGGTTCGCGTAGCCATCGTCGGCGTGGGCAACTGCGCCGCCTCGCTGGTGCAGGGCGTCGAGTACTACAAGGACGCAGATCCGGCCGGCAAGGTGCCCGGTCTGATGCACGTCCAGTTCGGCGACTACCACGTTGGTGACGTCGAGTTCGTCGCCGCCTTCGACGTCGACGCGAAGAAGGTCGGCCTCGACCTCGCCGACGCCATCGGTGCCAGCGAGAACAACACCATCAAGATCTGCGACGTGCCGAGCACGGGTGTGACCGTGCAGCGCGGCCACACCTACGACGGTCTGGGCAAGTACTACCGCCAGACCATCGAGGAGTCCGCCGAGACCCCGGTCGACGTCGTCCAGACCCTCAAGGACAAGCAGGTCGACGTTCTCGTCTGCTACCTGCCCGTCGGTTCCGAGGACGCTGCGAAGTTCTACGCGCAGTGCGCCATCGACGCCAAGGTCGCCTTCGTCAACGCTCTCCCGGTCTTCATCGCCGGTACCAAGGAGTGGGCGGACAAGTTCACCGAGGCAGGCGTCCCGATCGTCGGCGACGACATCAAGTCGCAGGTCGGCGCCACCATCACGCACCGCGTCATGGCGAAGCTCTTCGAGGACCGCGGTGTCCGCCTCGAGCGCACCATGCAGCTGAACGTCGGCGGCAACATGGACTTCAAGAACATGCTCGAGCGTGAGCGTCTTGAGTCCAAGAAGATCTCGAAGACGCAGGCAGTCACCTCGCAGATCCCCGACCGTGAGCTGGGCGAGAAGAACGTCCACATCGGCCCGTCGGACTTCGTGCAGTGGCTGGACGACCGCAAGTGGGCGTACGTCCGCCTCGAGGGCCGCGCCTTCGGCGATGTCCCGCTGAACCTCGAGTACAAGCTCGAGGTGTGGGACTCCCCGAACTCGGCGGGTGTCATCATCGACGCCGTGCGCGCCGCGAAGATCGCCAAGGACCGCGGCATCGGCGGCCCGATCCTGTCCGCGTCCTCGTACTTCATGAAGTCCCCGCCGGTGCAGTACTTCGACGACGAGGCCTTCGAGAACGTCGAGAAGTTCATCAAGGGCGAGGTCGAGCGCTAAAGCTCGTCCGCTGTCCGATCGTTGAGGGTCCCCGGGCAATCCGCCCGGGGACCCTCTTCGTGTGTGACGCTTGCCCACATGCCTGTCGTACGTGATTTGCGCGTACTCCTGCGCCTGACGAACTTCCGCCGCCTGCTTGCCGTACGGCTGCTCTCCCAGTCGGCCGACGGCGTCTACCAGGTCGCGCTCGCCACGCACGTCGTCTTCTCTCCGGAGAACCAAGCCTCCCCCGCCGCGATCGCCTCCGCCATGGCGGTGTTGCTCCTGCCGTATTCACTGATCGGCCCCTTCGCGGGTGTCCTGCTGGATCGCTGGCAGCGGCGTCAGGTCTTCCTCTACGGGAATCTGTTGCGGGCCGCCCTCGCCTGCTGCACCGCCGTATTGATCCTCGCGTCCGTCCCCGACTGGCTCTTCTACGCCTCCGCACTGTCCGTCACAGCCGTCAATCGCTTCATCCTGGCCGGACTTTCCGCCGCACTGCCGCGCGTTGTCGACGAGGAGCGGCTCGTCATGGCCAACTCCGTCTCGCCGACGGCGGGCACCCTCGCCGCCACTGCGGGAGCAGGGCTCGCATTCGTCGTACGACTGGCCGCTTCCGGCTCGGACGCAGCCGTGGTGCTGCTCGGCGCAGCGCTCTACCTCTGCGCCGCGCTCGCATCGCTGCGCATGGACCGTGGACTCCTCGGCCCCGATCCGGAGCTGGTGCAGCCACGGCTGGCCGCAGCCGTAGCGTCGACAGCCCGCGGCCTCATCAGCGGGCTGCGCCATCTGACCAAGCGGCCGGCCGCCGTCCAGGTCCTCATCGCAATGACCTTGGTCCGCTTTTGTTACGGCTCTCTGACCGTGATGGTCCTGATGCTCTGCCGCTACGCATGGTCGGAGACGGAATCGGAAGGGCTGGCTCTCCTGGGTCTGGCCGTGATCATCTCAGGCGCGGGGTACTTCGCCGCGGCTGTCACCACACCCTGGGCGGTCGACCGGCTCGGCCAGTACGGCTGGGTGGCGATGTGCACGGGGGCGGCGGCCATCTTCGAACCGGCCCTCGGTCTTTCCTTCACTCCCGTGCCGACGCTCGCCGCCGCGTTCGTTCTCGGCCTCGTCACCCAGGGAGTCAAGATCACCACCGACACAGTCGTGCAGACGTCCATTGATGACGCCTTCCGAGGTCGGGTGTTCTCCCTCTACGACATGTTGTACAACGTCGCTTTCGTCGGCGCCGCGGGCGTGACCGCCCTGATGCTGCCTCCCGACGGCAGATCCGTCCCGCTGGTCCTCATGGTCGCCGCGCTCTACGGGGCGGTCGCCGCGATGATGCTCCGGTGGCGGCACACGGGAGGTGTGCGCTAGCGGGGCAATGTTTCACGTGAAACATCGCCACCCTCCCAGCACGACGGGCGCCATGTTTCACGTGAAACATGGCGCCCGTTTCGGGGTCAGCCCTGAGTTGCCCACCAGCCCTTGAGGGCCGCGACGGCATCGTCATGCTCCATCGGCCCGTTCTCCAGCCGCAGCTCCAGCAGGAATGCGTAGGCCTTGCCGATCACCGGGCCGGGGCCGACACCCAGAACCTCCATGATCTGGTTCCCGTCCAGGTCCGGACGGATCGAATCCAGCTCCTCCTGCTCCTTGAGCTGGACGATGCGCTCCTCGAGCCCGTCATAGGCACGCGACAGCGCGCTCGCCTTCCGCTTGTTCCGTGTGGTGCAGTCCGAGCGCGTCAGCTTGTGCAGTCGCTCCAGCTGAGGGCCGGCGTCCCGCACGTACCGACGCACCGCCGAGTCGGTCCACTCGCCGGTGCCGTAACCGTGGAAACGTAGATGCAGCTCCACCAGCCGGGCGATGTCCTTGACCAAGTCGTTGGAGTACTTGAGCGCCGTCAGCCGCTTCTTGGTCATCTTGGCGCCCACCACCTCGTGATGATGGAACGAGACCCGGCCGTCCGTCTCGAACCGCCGCGTCCTCGGCTTACCGATGTCGTGAAGGAGCGCAGAGAGGCGGAGTACGAGATCCGGTCCGCTCTCCTCCAGGTCGATGGCCTGTTCCAACACGGTCAGCGAGTGCTCATACACGTCCTTGTGCCGGTGGTGTTCATCACTCTCCAGTCGGAGAGCCGGCAGTTCGGGGATGAAGTGGCCAGCGAGACCGGTGTCGACCAGCAGCGCCAAACCCTTCCGGGGGTGCGGGGAGAGGATGAGCTTGTTGAACTCATCACGGATCCGCTCCGCGGAGACGATCTCGATCCGCTCGGCCATCTCCTTCATGGCGGTGATGACCTCGGGGGCCACCTCGAAGTCCAGCTGAGCGGCGAAGCGCGCGGCCCGGAGCATGCGCAGCGGGTCGTCGGAGAACGAGTCCTCGGGAGTGCCAGGGGTACGCAGAACGCTCGCCGCGAGGTCCTCCAGACCGCCGTGCGGGTCGATGAACTCCTTCTCCGGCAGCGCTACGGCCATCGCGTTCACGGTGAAGTCGCGGCGGACCAGATCTTCCTCGATGGAGTCGCCGTAGGACACCTCAGGCTTGCGGGAGGTCCGGTCGTACGCCTCGGAGCGGTACGTCGTGACCTCGATCTGGAAGCGCTGCAGGGCGTCTCCGACGCGGGCGTCCTTCTGACACCCAACCGTGCCGAACGCGATCCCGACCTCCCACACAGAGTCGGCCCACGGCCGGACGATCTTCAGAACGTCCTCGGGGCGGGCATCAGTGGTGAAGTCGAGATCGTTGCCGAGCCGGCCGAGCAGCGCGTCCCGCACCGAGCCGCCGACCAGCGCGAGGCTGAACCCTGCCTGCTGGAATCGGCGGGCGAGGTCATCGGCGACAGGGGATACGCGCAGCAGCTCGCTCACAGCGCGGCGCTGCACCTGGCTCAGTTCGGTGAGGTTGTCTTCGTTGGCGTTCGGCACAACAGAAAAGAGTACGTGCCCGCGCGCACGCGAGCTTCCCTGTTTCCCTCGCGCTCACGCCCCTCCTCCGATCATGTGGAGCAGTCCCCAGCACTTCGTCACAGCGCACCTCGTTACCATTCGTGGACGCACCTAGCGACACCCACCAACGGCAACAGACGACGAGGGACGGACGAGCGCGTGGCCGAGGCGGCAGAATTCCAGGGGATGGGTCTTTCTCCTGCCCGCCGGTGGCTGCGGCGCACAGCCGCCGTCCTCGCGGGAACTCCACTGCTCGCCGGTCTGCTGTGCGTACCGGCGGCACCGGCCGCGTACGCCGCAACGGACGGTAGCGAATCCCGCACTGTCGATGTGGCACTGAACGACCTGTCACCGAGCGCCCCTGTGAAAGACGACACGCTCACCATCACGGGCACCGTGACGAACAAGGGCAAGGAACCGGTCACGGACGCGCAGGTCGATCTGCGCGTCGGACCGCGCATGGCGGACCGGCCGGAGATCGACGAGGCGTCCGCGCGTACCAGCTACTCGCCGGAAAGTGACGCCGAGGAGCTCGGCGGCCCGTACACCGTCAGGTTCGCCCGGCTGGCATCGGGCATCAGCCAGGAATTCAAGCTGACCGTCCCGGTCAGCAAGCTCAAGCTCGACGAGGAGGGCGTGTACCAGCTCGGTGTCTCCCTCTCCGGACAAACCCAGAGCGAGCCGCGCGAGCGGGTGCTGGGCATCGAGCGGACGTTCCTCCCGTGGCAGCCGGAGGCCACCGGCAAGAAGACCCAGCTCACCTTCCTCTGGCCGCTCATCTCGACGACGCATCTGTCGGCCGAGACCGGCTCGGACGAGCAGCAGACCCCGGTCTTCGAGAACGACACCCTGGCCACTGAGCTCGCCCCGGGAGGCCGGCTCGAGCAGCTCGTCTCCCTCGGCAGTCAGCTGCCCGTGACATGGGTCATCGACCCGGACCTGCTGGCCACGGTCGACGCGATGACCCGGAATTACCGGATCAAGAACGGTCAGGGCGCCACGACCCCCGGCCGGAACCAGGCCGTGGCCAAGAAGTGGCTGAGCACTCTCGAGGAAGCGGTCCAGGGCCGCAAGGTCGTCGCCGTGCCGTTCGGGGACCCCGACCTGGCCTCCCTCGCACACCGTGGGAAGGACGTTTCCGGGTCCCTCAGCCATCTGCAGCCCGCCACGGCGGTGGCCGAGTCGACCGTTGAGACGATCCTCCATGTGAAGCCGTCCATCGACTTCGCCTGGCCGGTGGAGGGCGCGATCGACCCGTCGATCGTCGATGTCGCGACCTCGGCCGGAGCACACAAGATCATCGCCCGAAGCGACAGTCTCCGCGAGACCGGCTCGGTGTCCTACACGCCCTCCGCGGCGCGGCCCATCGGCGGCGGCACGACGGCGGTCGTGGCGGACGGGCGGCTCTCAACGGCGTTCTACGGGGACATGAGCAAGGCGGGGACCTCGACTAAGACGGTCCAGGAGTTCCTGGCCCAGACGCAGGCTCTGACCCTTCAGGCGCCGGACGCGCAGCGGAGCATCGTGGTCGCCCCGCAGCGAATGCCGACGTCCGCCCAGGCACAGACGATGGCGAAGGCGCTGCACGGCCTCGCCGGCGAGCGCTGGACCCAGCCACTGGACCTGATCGCGGCTGCGTCGGCCAAGCCCGACCCCGACGCCACCACCCAGGTTCCGGCCTCCTCGCAGTATCCGAAGAAGCTCCGTACGCGGGAGCTGCCGGTGCGGACCTTCCAGGACATCAAGTCCACCCAGGAGACCCTCGACAACTTCAAGGTCATCCTCACGTCCCCGGACCGGGTGGTGACCCCGTTCGGCAATGCGATCAACCGGGAGATGTCCACGTCCTGGCGCGGCAAGGCGGCCCCGGCCGCCCAGTACCGCAGCGGGGTGCAGAGCTATCTGAAGAACCTCACCACTGAGGTGCGGCTGATCCAGAAGTCGGCACTGACGCTGTCGGGCCGCAGCGCCACGATCCCCGTGACCGTGCAGAACAAGCTGGTCCAGGGGGTCGACAACCTCGTCCTTCGGATCAAGTCCTCGAACCCCACACGCCTCAAGCTGGACGACAGCACCGTGATCGCCGAGCAGCCGGTCAAGATCGACGGCGGGCACAGCCAGTCGGTGAAGTTCGCCGCCGCGGCCAACGCCAACGGACCGGTGCAGGTGACGGCCCAGCTCTACACCGAGGACGGCAAGCTGTACGGCGGTCCCATGACCTTCACGGTCAAGGTCTCCGAGATCACCCCGACTGTGATGCTCGTCATCGCCGGCGGCGTGCTGCTTCTCGTCCTCGCAGGCGTCAGGATGTACACCCAGCGCAAGCGCGCGGCGGCTCGCGATGCCGCCGCGGACGCCCAACCGGCTGAAGAGAGCCCAGCGGGTGCGGAGGGCGACGGCCCGGAGCAGCCGAGTGACCTGACACCGGACACCGGACCGGAAAGCGCCGACCCGTCGAGCACGGGTGAGAAAGTGGACCGTTGAGCGATGTCGTGGCCGGTCGGCCGGGGACGATGAGGTGGGGTAACCATGAACGCGCCGTACGACGGTGACCGCGGGCAGGGCGCGGGGAGCACTGCGCCCTCCCCGGGCGCTCAGTACCCCCCACCCGGTCCCCAGCCGGCGGAGCCTGCGGCGGGCCAGGTGCCACCGCCGTCGCCCGAGCCCACGCCGGACCCGTATGTGCAGGACGCGTACGCGCACGACCCCTATCGGGCACAGGACCTCTCCGCCCAGGACCCGGTATCGGAGGCGCTCTATGACCGCGCCGCCCATCCTCCGCCACCGCCCGCCGGCTTCCAGCGGCCACAGCCGATGTACCAGCAGCCGCCGGCTCAGCAGCATGCGCCTGACCCCCGGATCTGGGCCCAGACACCGCCACCCGAGCCGGACGGTCCGTCTCGTCGTCTGCCGTACGGGGACGACGCCGGGACTGTCCAGTTCACCGGCGTCGACGATCTCGTGACACGAGCCGGCAAGGACGAGCCCGCGCCGGACGCCTTCGCCCACCTCTACCGGGACCAGCAGGTCGCGGGCCAGTCGGCGCCCACTCCCGGTGCGGAGGCGGACCCCGCACCCGTCCCAGCGCCGTCACCTGCGCCCGCACCCAAGAAGTCGGGCGGCAGGGCGTCGGGGCTGCTCAAATCCAGCGCCGTCATGGCCGCCGGCACACTGGTGTCGCGACTCACGGGCTTCGTTCGCAGCCTGGTGATCACCGGCGCCCTGGGTGCCGCGCTGCTCGGCGACGCTTTCACCGTCGCCTACACCCTGCCGACGATGATCTACATCCTTACGGTGGGCGGCGGCCTCAACTCTGTCTTCGTTCCACAGCTCGTGCGTGCCATGAAGAACGACGAGGACGGCGGCGAGGCCTACGCCAACCGGCTGCTGACCCTCGTCATGGTCGCGCTCGGTGCGATCGTCGCGATCGCCGTGTTCGCAGCGCCGCTGCTGATCGCAGCCCTGTCGCCCACGATCGCCGGCAACCCTCCGGCGAACAGCGTCGCCGTCACCTTCGCCCGCTACTGCCTTCCCACGATCTTCTTCATGGGTGTGCACGTGGTCATGGGCCAGATCCTCAATGCCCGCGGAAAGTTCGGCGCGATGATGTGGACCCCGGTCCTCAACAACATCGTCATGATCTTCACCTTCGGGATGTTCATCTGGGTCTACGGCACCTCCGCCGAGTCCCAGATGAGTGTGCAGACGATTCCGCCCGAGGGCGTGCGCCTGCTGGGCATCGGTACCCTGCTGGGCCTGAGCGTCCAGGCCCTCGCGATGATCCCCTATCTCCGTGAGACCGGCTTCCGCTTCCGTCCCCGCTTCGACTGGAAGGGCCACGGGCTGGGGAAGACCGTCAAGCTCGCCAAATGGACGGTTCTGTTCGTCCTCGCCAACCAGGCAGGCGTGGTCGTGGTCACCCAGCTCTCCACCGCCGCCGGTGATGCGTCGGGCAAGGACGGGGCGGGCTTCCTTGCCTACTCCAATGCCCAGCTCATCTGGGGCATGCCGCAGGCGATCATCACGGTGTCGGTCATGGCGGCTCTGTTGCCGCGACTCTCCCGGGCCGCTCATGACGGGGACCCGGGCGCCGTCCGCGACGACATCTCGCAGGGACTGCGGAACTCGGCCGTCGCGATTGTCCCGGTCGCCTTCTCGTTCCTGGCACTGGGCGTGCCGATGTGCACCCTGCTCTACGCGTCCGCCGGCACGGAAGCCGCCAAGTCCATGGGCTTCATCCTGATGGCCTTCGGTCTCGGTCTTATTCCGTACTCGGTGCAGTACGTCGTCCTCCGTGGCTTCTACGCCTACGAGGACACCCGCACGCCGTTCTACAACACGGTCATCGTGGCCGCAGTGAACGCGGCGGCGTCGGCCGCCTGCTACTTCGTCCTCCCGGCGGAGTGGGCCGTGGTGGGTATGGCCGCCGCGTACGGTCTCGCCTACGCCGTCGGCGTCGGGATCGCCTGGCGCCGGCTGCGCAACCGGCTGGGCGGTGACCTCGACGGCTCCCATGTGGTGCGGACCTACGCACGGTTGTGCCTGGCTTCCGTCCCCGCTGCGGTAGCGGGCGGGGCGGTGGGGTTCTTCGTACTCAAGGCTCTCGGCGAGGGCGCGCTCGGCTCGCTCGTCGCACTCGCCGCCGGCGGAGTGGTCCTGCTTGTCATCTTCTTCGTCTCAGCGAAGAAGATGCGGATCGAGGAGCTCAACGCCCTGGTCGGCATGGTCCGCGGGCGACTGGGGCGCTAACAGCGCTCTTTCGCGCACAACCATCGTCCGCCACCGTGTGTCGTGCATAGCGGCGGACTGTGGGCACAATTGGCATGGCTGCTGGATATGGCGCAACGGATGGGGAGGCAGGGAACGACGGTGGCGGAACGTAGCACGGCTGCCGTCGACGTGGCCGACAACAGCGGTGACGACCCGCTGACCGCCCAGGCGGAGAAGGCCACGACCGACGGGGTGGCGGAAGCCGACGACACGGCAGAGAAGAACGCTCAGGACACGGGCACCGAGCAGAAGGGCGGCGAGCAGCCTCCTATGGCGGCGCCCGAACTGCACAGCGGTCACAAACTCGCCAGACGCTACCGACTCGAGGAGTGTGTCACCCGTCTGGACGGTTTCAGCAGCTGGCGTGCAGTCGACGAAAAACTGCGCCGTGCTGTCGGCGTCCATATCCTTCCCGCCGATCATCCGCGGGCCCGGTCCGTGCTCGCGGCGGCCCGCTCCTCAGCTCTCCTGGGCGACCCCCGGTTCGTACAGGTGCTGGACGCCGTCGAGGAGAACGACGTCGTCTACGTCGTGCATGAGTGGCTGCCGGACGCCATAGAGCTCACCGCGCTCCTCGCCGCAGGGCCGATGGAGGCTCATGACGCGTTCCAGCTCGTGAGCCAGGTCTCTCAGGCAATGGCCGCGGCGCACCGGGAGGGCCTCGCCCACCTCCGGCTCACGCCGGGCGCCGTACTCCGCAGTTCGACCGGGCAGTACCGGATCCGCGGGCTCGCCGTGAACGCCGCCCTGCGTGGCATCAGTGCCGAGCGTCCGCAGCGCACGGACACCGAGGCCATCGGGGCACTGCTCTACGCCGCGCTGACCCAGCGTTGGCCGTACGAGAACGACGCCTACGGCCTGTCCGGGCTCCCCAAGGGCGTTGGGCTCATTGCCCCCGACCAGGTGCGGGCAGGCGTTCACCGCGGGCTGTCCGAGCTCGCCATGCGCGCCCTGGTCAACGACGGTGCCACCGCGTCCCGCCAGGAGCCGCCCTGCACCACCCCGGACGAACTCGCCAAGGCAGTCGCGGCGATGCCCCGTATCCGGCCGCCGGAGCCCTCGTTCACGGCCCCACCCGAGTATCAGCGCACCACGTACCAGCAAGGCACCTACGGACGGCCCTCGGCACACGCCGGGACCGCCGCCACCCAGCCGGTGGCGGCGCCGCCCGCCCCGCTGGAGAGCCGCACCGGCAAGGCCCTCAAATGGGCCGTGTCCGCGCTGCTCATCGCCGCGCTGGGACTGGGCAGCTGGCAGGTCGCCGACAAGCTCCTGGACGACGACAAGGCCCCCGAAGACCCCGGAACCTCCCAGACGACGGACAACGGCGGGGACGACAAGCCGAGGACGCCGGTACCACTGACCGTCCAGGACGCCAAGGAGTACGCCCCGGACGGCAATCCGCAGAATGCGGAGGACGTCAACAAGACCTACGACGACGACAGCTCCTCGTACTGGCGCAGCAAGAGCTACGTCGGCGGTCCCGTTCTGGCGCCGTTCAAGCAAGGCGTGGGCATCGTCTATGACCTCGGCGCCGAGAGGAACATCGCGACTGCCTCGATAGCTCTCCACTACGACGGTAACCACACCGCCATCGCGCTCTATGCGACGGATTCTCTGACGCCGGCCGGCTCGGTCGACTCCATGAAGAAGATCGCGGCCGGCCAGACCGAGGGCAACTCCCTGAAGCTCACGGCCGAGAAGCCGGTGAAGAGCCGCTACGTGGTGATGTGGATGACTGCCATGCCGTTCTCGCCGCAGGACGAGTTCAGCAACCCGGGCCATAAGCAAGGCATCACGGACATCAGGTTCTCCAGCTGACATCAGAGCGAGACGTGGGGAGGGGGCTCACCGTTGGACGACGCGACGCTTGGCGACACAAGCGACCGGGATCTGCTGGCTCGTCATGTCGCCGGAGACCCTGACGCCTTCGGTGAGCTCGTACGGCGCCACCGCGATCGGCTCTGGGCCGTCGCTCTGCGCACACTGGGGGATCGTGAGGAGGCCGCGGACGCCGTGCAGGATGCGCTCGTTTCGGCCTTCCGAGCCGCCCACACCTTCCGCGGCCAGTCCGCCGTGACGACCTGGCTCCACCGCATCACGGTCAATGCCTGTCTCGACCGGGCCCGGAAGGCCGCCTCCCGCAAGACGTCACCCGTCGACGACACCGAGCGGCTTGAGCAGCTCCTCGAGCCTCATGAGTCCGCCGAGGCGCCCGCAGAACGCCAGGACCTTCACCGGGAGCTGCTGGCCGCGCTGGCCACACTTCCCGCTGACCAGCGAGCGGCGCTGGTCCTGGTCGACATGCAGGGGTACCCCGTGGCAGAGGCGGCACGGGTGCTGGACGTACCCACGGGGACCGTGAAGAGCCGCTGTGCACGCGGCCGGGCACGATTGCTCCCGATGCTCACTCATCTGCGCAGTGACACCGGGGATAGCCGTGGTCTTGACGGGGGAAGGAACCGGACGCCAGGGACATCCGTCCCACCGGCGTCGGGACCAAAGGATGCAGGACCGAGTGATCCTGCTGCTGTGAAGGGCGGAGGTGGGCGCGCGTGACCTCCACGACCGGCACGGCTCAGCACCCGGATGTCTCCGAGATCTCCGATCTCACCGAGGGCCTCCTCTCACCGTCCCGTCAGGCCGCGGTCAGGCAGCATCTCGACGGCTGTGATCTGTGTGCCGATGTACGAGCATCGCTGGAAGAGATCCGCGGCCTGCTCGGCACGCTGCCCGGGCCGCAGCGCATGCCTGCCGACATCGCAGGCCGTATCGATGCCGCCCTGGCCGCCGAGGCGCTGCTCAACGCCACCGCTCCTGACGATGAGCCGTCGCATGTTTCACGTGAAACAGAGCCCGCACTGCAGCAGCCCGACCGAGCACCCGCCGACCGTCCCGCAGGACGCCCGCGCGCTTCCGTCGGCCCCGGCCGAACGGCACAGGCTCGACGGCGCCGACGTACCGCCATTCTGGGGACCGCTTTCAGCATGGCTGCCGTGGGGCTCAGCGTCCTGCTCTTCCAAGCGGTCCGCACGGGCGACGGTGCCGACGGCATGAAGGCGGACCAGGGAATCAGCGCCACACAGACCGGGCCGGTCTTCTCGGACGACTCCCTCCAAGGTCGCGTTCATACGCTGCTGACCGCCGAGACCGTGAAGAAGGAGGTCCCGGACGATGCCTCGAAGCAGGGGCCTCGCACGGGGCAGGAACCCTCCCTCAGCATCGAGTCGAGCCCGAATTCTCCGCTGCGATCCGGCGCACCTGTGCCTCCCTGTATCCAGCGGGGCACCGGCCGTACTGATCCCGCCCTTGCCGTCGAGCAGGGCACCTACCAGGGCACCAAGGCGTACCTCGTGGTGCTGCCGCACTCCAGCGACAGCTCTCAGGTCGAGGCGTATGTGGTCGATGCGGCGTGCGTCGACACCGCGCCGACAGGTAAGGCGGAGCTTCTGCTGAGCCACGCCTACCCTCGCCCCTGAGACTGCTGCCGTGCCGCTCGGGCACCGCGGGAATGCGCGCCCCGTAGGATCCGTTGGGTGGGGTGAGAGTCGTTGACCCGGCCCCAGTAGGCAGCAGGCAGTCTGCAGAGACGAGGAAGAAACCCGTGAGCGACGTCCGTAACGTGATCATCATCGGCTCCGGGCCGGCCGGCTACACCGCTGCGCTGTACACCGCGCGTGCGTCGCTGAAGCCGCTGGTGTTCGAAGGCGCCGTCACCGCCGGTGGTGCGCTGATGAACACCACTGAGGTGGAGAACTTCCCCGGCTTCCGTGACGGCATCATGGGGCCGGACCTGATGGACAACATGCGGGCGCAGGCCGAGCGCTTCGGTGCCGAGCTCGTCCCGGACGATGTCATCGCCGTGGATCTCTCCGGTGAGGTCAAGACCGTCACGGACACCGCGGGCACGGTGCACCGCGCCAAGGCCGTCATCGTCACGACGGGCTCTCAGCACCGCAAGCTCGGCCTGCCGAACGAGGACACCCTCTCCGGACGCGGTGTCTCCTGGTGCGCCACCTGTGACGGCTTCTTCTTCAAGGACCAGGACATCGCCGTCGTCGGCGGCGGTGACACTGCCATGGAGGAGGCCACATTCCTCTCGCGCTTCGCCAAGTCCGTCACCATCGTTCACCGCCGCGACAGCCTCCGCGCCTCCAAGGCCATGCAGGAGCGCGCCTTCGCCGACCCGAAGATCAAGTTCGCCTGGGACAGCGAGGTGGCCGAGATTCACGGTGACCAGAAGCTCTCCGGTCTGACGCTGCGCAACACCAAGACTGGTGAGACCTCCCACCTGCCTGTGACCGGCCTGTTCATCGCCGTCGGCCACGACCCTCGCACCGAGCTCTTCAAGGGCCAGCTGGAGCTGGACGACGAGGGTTACCTGAAGGTCGAGGCACCGTCCACCCGGACGAACCTCACCGGTGTCTTCGGCGCCGGTGACGTGGTCGACCACACCTACCGACAGGCCATCACCGCCGCGGGCACCGGCTGCTCCGCTGCCCTGGACGCCGAGCGCTTCCTCGCCGCCCTCGCGGACGAGGAGAAGGCCGCCGCCGCGACCGCCGTCTGACTCTGTAAAGCCCCACACCCCACAACAGCAAGTTAAGGAGACCCCCGTGGCCCTCAAGACAGTGACCGACGACACCTTCGAAGAGGTAGTCCTCAAGAGCGACAAGCCTGTGCTTGTGGACTTCTGGGCCGAGTGGTGCGGTCCGTGCCGCCAGATCGCCCCGTCGCTGGAGGCCATCGCTGCGGAGCACGGTGACAAGCTTCAGATCGTCAAGCTCAACATCGACGAGAACCCGGCCACGGCCGCCAAGTACGGCGTGATGTCCATCCCGACGCTGAACGTCTACCAGCACGGCGAGGTCGCCCAGACCATCGTGGGCGCCAAGCCGAAGGCCATGCTCGTCCGCGAGCTCGACGCCTTCATCGGCGATGAGGCCACCAAGGTCTGACGCGCTTCGTTTCACGTGAAACACGGATGGGCCAACCCTCTGGGGGTTGGCCCATCCCGCGTCTCTGGACACCCGTCACAACGGCCGAAGCGCGGGTTCCTTCTGTACCGCTCCCAAAAGTCGGTCCAATGCCAGCTCCACGTCTTCCTTCCAGGAGAGCGTGGTGCGCAGCTCCAGCCTCAACCTGGGGTAGGTGGGATGCGGGCGGACGGTCTTGAAGCCGACGGCCAGGAGATGGTCGGCAGGCAGGACACATGCCGGCTCCGTCCAGCGCGCGTCCCCGAAGGCCTCGATCGCCTTGAAGCCACGCCGCAGCAAGTCCTTGGCGACGGTCTGCACCATCACTCGACCGAGCCCCTGTTCCTGGTAGCCCGGCATGATCCAGGCAGTCATCAGCTGCACAGCATCCGGCGAGACAGGACTGGTCGGGAAGGCGGTGGAGCGCGGCACGTATGCGGGCGGGGCATAGAGAACGAACCCGACCGGGACCTCGTCGACATAGACGACGCGGCCGCAGGATCCCCACTCCAGTAGCACGGCGGAGATCCAGGCTTCCTTCTCCAGCTCAGGTCTGCCCGCTTTTACTGCGGCTTCTCCACTGACTGGATCAAGCTCCCAGAAGACACACGCTCGGCAGCGCTTGGGGAGGTCTGGAAGGTTGTCCAGCGTGAGTGGTACGAGCCGACGGCCCATGAAGGCTGCTCCTCACTTCCTTCGACTGCCGCGCCAAGAGCAGCGGACAACGCGCTCCGTTCCCGGAGCAGGCTGCCGATGAACCCGCCGACTGCGCCAAGGCTCAGGCCGGCCGTCACTAGCTGGCTGCGGCTCACCGATCGCATGGCTCGCCTTCCTCTGAGTTGGGTCAAGGTGGATGCGCCATACCAGAACGCATCGTATCCACCCAGCGAGGACACGCCTACCGTGAGACGGCAAAGGGCGGACCGTGTTCCGCCGACTGCCGGACACGACCCGCCCTTGATCACTACGCGGAGGCCTCAGGCCTCGTCGTCCTCCGAGCCTTCCTCGGAGAGTCCCTTCTCCATGACTCGCCCCTCTCCCGGGGCAAGAGTGCCGAGGATCCGGTCCAGATCTTCTATCGAGGCGAACTCGACGACGATCTTCCCCTTCTTCTGACCGAGGTCGACCTTCACCCTCGTCTCGAAACGGTCGGAAAGGCGAGACGCGAGATCGGTGAGCGCCGGCGACAGCCGGGCCCCGGCCCGAGGCCCCTTCGACTTCGGGGCGCTCGTGGGCCGTGAGCCCATCAGGGTGACGATCTCCTCGACAGCCCGCACCGAGAGGCCTTCAGCCACGATCCTGTGTGCCAGCCGGTCCTGCTCCTCGGAGTCCTCCACCGAGAGCAGGGCCCGGGCATGACCGGCGGACAGCACACCGGCAGCCACGCGGCGCTGGACGGGGGGCGAAAGTCGGAGCAGTCGCAGCGTGTTCGAGACCTGCGGACGCGAGCGCCCGATCCGGTCGGCCAGCTGGTCGTGCGTGCAGTTGAAGTCCTTGAGCAACTGGTCGTAAGCGGCTGCCTCTTCCAGCGGGTTCAGCTGGGCCCGGTGGAGGTTCTCCAGGAGGGCGTCCAGCAGGAGCTTCTCGTCCTCCGTGGCCCGCACGATCGCGGGGATGCGCTCCAGGCCCGCCTCGCGGCAGGCGCGCCAGCGACGCTCGCCCATGATGAGCTCGTACCGCTCGGGGGCCAGTTGCCGGACAACAACGGGCTGGAGCAGCCCGACCTCTTTGATGGAGGTGACCAGCTCGGCGAGCGCGTCCTCGTCGAACACCTCACGCGGCTGGCGGGGGTTCGGTGTGATGGAGTCCAGCGGCACCTCGGCGAAGTGCGCACCGGCAGTCGACACCGCGTCGGAGGAAGGCTCTGGCTCCGACTCAGGCGCACGCTGCTCGGGCGTCACAGACCCCGGAGGAAGCGTGGCCACCTTCGCTGCGGCCACACCCCGCTCAGCCGTCAGTACCGGGGCCGCACCCGAAGACGTCGGGCCTGCCCCATCGGAGGGCACAGGCTTCTCCTGCGGAGCGGCCGGGATCAGCGCACCGAGCCCACGCCCCAAACCTCTACGTCGCTCGCTCACTGGATCCCCTCCGACATGCTCTGCTGATTGTTCTGGCTGACCACATGCGCGGACTGGGCCTCATAGTGGACCCCGACCCCGCGCAGTGCGATCTCACGGGCTGCCTCAAGATACGACAGCGAGCCGCTGGAGCCCGGGTCGTACGTGAGCACCGTCTGCCCATAGCTGGGCGCCTCCGAGATTCGCACGGATCGAGGAATGCTCGTCCGCAGCACCTCGTCACCGAAGTGGCTGCGGACCTCGTCCGCCACCTGCGAGGCGAGCCTGGTCCGACCGTCGTACATGGTGAGCAGGATCGTCGACACATGCAGCGCGGGGTTGAGGTGCCCGCGTACCAGGTCGACGTTCCGCAGGAGCTGGCCCAGGCCCTCCAGGGCGTAATACTCGCACTGGATGGGGATCAGCACCTCAGCGCCCGCGACGAGGGCGTTGACGGTCAGCAGGCCGAGCGACGGCGGGCAGTCGATGAGGATGTAGTCCAACGGCTGCTCGTAGGCCTGGATCGCTCGCTGAAGCCGGCTCTCCCGTGCCACCAGGGAAACCAGCTCGATCTCCGCACCAGCGAGATCGATGGTGGCCGGTGCACAGAAGAGGCCTTCGACGTCCGGGACCGGCTGGACCACCTCGGAGAGCGGCTTACTCTCCACGAGGACGTCATAGATCGAGGGGACTTCGGCATGATGATCGATCCCCAGCGCCGTGGAGGCATTGCCCTGGGGGTCGAGGTCGATTACCAGAACACGGGCGCCGTGCAACGCAAGCGAAGCGGCAAGGTTGACCGTTGTGGTCGTCTTACCTACCCCACCCTTCTGGTTGGCGACCACCATGACGCGTGTCTGCTCAGGCCGTGGGAGACCCTCGCCGGCACGGCCCAGAGCCTCCACCGCCAGTTGGGCAGCACGACCAATGGGGGTGTCGTCCATCGGGGGCGGTGTTTCACGTGAAACATCCTCCCCCGCCAGTTCGGTACGGGGACCAGGGACCGGGTCGGTCATCGGTCCCGCGATGTTGGCGTCGGACCGCAAGGATTCACTCTCCTCGGCTTCAGGCTCGCGATGAACAGAGCCTGCCATGCTTTCGGGGTCGTGAACCAGCGAGGCCGGTGGTTCTGTGGAGAAATCCACCTCTGTGGACAAGTCCGTAGCCCTCGCGAGGGGCTTACGGTCGCGCGGCGCGGCAGCCGCGCGACCGCGGCTGATGATTCCCTGCAGCAGTGAGCGACGTTTCACGTGAAACACGATGCACGCGCCGCACGGTCACATCGTTACGACACTCCGAAATGCGTACGTATGGGGACGGGGGCGGCAAGCAGCCGACGAAGCGCTCCTAGCTCGCCCGACTGGACTTATCGACGGCGACGGGTGCGCTCGGTACGAGCAGCCTTGGCCCGCTTGGCCGCGAATCTCACACCGCCCGGGCTCTCTCCGACCTCGACCCGTACCACCGTGGAGAGCGGATCTACGATGCCTTCCCCGACATGCAGCACGGAGGTCTCCACGACCCCGAGCTTGCTCAGGGCCGCTCGGGCACCGTTGATCTCTTCCTCTGCGGTGTCGCCCTTGAGCGCGAGCATCTCCCCGTACGGGCGGAGCAGCGGAACGCCCCAGCCGGCCAGCCGGTCCAGTGGAGCCACCGCGCGAGCGGTCACCACATGCACGGGCGGCAGCTTTCCGAGCATCTCTTCGGCCCGGCCCCGTACCACCGTGACATGGTCCAGCCCCAGGAGCTCGACGACCTCCTGGAGGAAGTTCGTGCGCCGCAGCAGCGGCTCAAGGAGTGTGATCTTGAGATCCGGGCGGACGAGAGCCAACGGAATACCGGGAAGCCCCGCGCCGGAGCCGACGTCGCAGACCGTGACGCCCTCCGGCACGACCTCCGAGAGCACCGCACAGTTCAGCAGATGCCGCTCCCACAGCCGCGGCACCTCACGCGGACCGATCAGGCCGCGCTTGACTCCCGCATCCGCGAGCAGCTCCGCGTACCTGACGGCCTCAGGGAAGAACTCACCGAATACCGTCCGCGCCTCCTGTGGCGCCTGGGGAAGCTCTGCTGCCTCCGTCACCGGAACCGTCCTTCCATACCGCATTACCGCGCTGTGGTGGCTGACTAACAGGCTGACAAAATTCGGCCCCGTCTGCGAACACAGACGGGGCCGACAGAACGATGAGGTCAGGCCGGGAGCACGACGACGAAGCGCTGCGGCTCCTCGCCCTCGGACTCACTGCGCAGACCCGCGGCCGCGACCGCGTCGTGCACAACCTTGCGCTCGAACGGCGTCATCGGCTTCAGCTTCACCGGCTCGCCCGTGTTCTTGACCTCGTCCGCGGCCTTGGCCCCGAGCTCGGCGAGCTCGGCACGCTTCTTGGCGCGGAAGCCCGCGATGTCGAGCATCAGCCGGCTGCGGTCCCCGGTCTCCCGGTGCACCGCAAGCCGCGTCAGCTCCTGGAGCGCCTCCAGCACCTCGCCGTCGCGGCCCACGAGCTTCTGCAGATCCCGGCTGCTCGCGTCACTGATGATCGAGACCGCGGCCCGGTCCGCCTCGACGTCCATGTCGATGTCGCCGTCAAGATCGGCGATGTCGAGCAGGCCCTCGAGGTAGTCAGCGGCGATCTCCCCCTCCTGCTCCAGGCGGGTCAGGGTGTCGCCACCCTCGGCGGCGGCGGAGGTGGTGCCTTCCGTCACGGATGGACTCCTTCTTACTTCTTGGACGACGGGTGCTTGGGCCTCTGCTGGCCCTTGCGCTGTCCGGTCTTGGCTTGACGAGCAGTACCGGGGCCGGTCTTGCCGGCCGGCTTCGGCGTGGCGTCCTGCGGCTGGTCCTGCTTCTCCAGCGACGGCTTCACCGAGCCGGCTTGCTGGGGCTGGGCACCACCGGACTGGCGCTGGGCCTTGCTCTGACGCTTGGGCTGTCGCCGCGCGGCTGCGGCGGCTTCGGCCTCCGTGGCGACAGCATCGCTCTTGGTCACGGTGCCGTCCGCCTGGGCGGCGAAGCCCGCTTTGGCCAGGCCTGCGATGAACTTGCGCTCGTTGTCGTTGCGGTCGGAGCCCTTGGCGACGATGGCCTGGACCACGTTGCGCTTACGGCGGCCGCGCACCTCACCGTGAGCACTGACGCTCTTCAGCAGACGCTGCAGGTAGTTGTCCTGCGCCTTGGACCCCGGGGTGGGGTTCTGGTTGATCACGTACATCTGCTGGCCCATGGTCCACACGTTGGTGGTCAGCCAGTAGACAAGGACACCGACGGGGAAGTTGATGCCCATCACGGCGAAGATGATCGGGAAGATGTACATCAGCATCTTCTGCTGCTGCATGTACGGCGTCTTGACGCTCAGGTCGACGTTCTTCTGCATCAGCTGGCGCTGCGTGTAGAACTGCGACGCCGACATCAGGACGATCATGACCGCGGTGACGATGCGCACATCGGTGATCGAAGCGTGGAGCGCCGCGACCTTCTCCGCGGAATCCGTGAACTTCGCGGCGATCGGAGCGCCGAAGATCTCAGCCTGCCGCGCGCTGTCCACCAGACTCTGGTTGAGGACGCCGATGGTCTTGCCCGAGGCGATATTGCTGAGCACGTGGTACAGAGCGAAGAAGAACGGCGACTGCGCCAGGATGGGCAGGCACGAGGACAGCGGGTTGGTACCCGTGTCCTTGTACAGCTTCATCATCTCTTCGGACTGACGCTGTCGGTCGTTCTTGTAGCGCTCCTGGATCGCCTTCATCTTCGGCTGGAGCGCCTGCATGTTCCGCATCGACTTGATCTGCTTCACAAAGAGCGGGATCAGACAGATTCGGATCAGCACCACCAGGGACACGATGGACAGTCCCCAGGCCCAGCCCGTGTCGGGACCGAAGACCGCCCCGTAAAGAGAGTGGAACTGGACGATGATCCAGGAGACGGGTGTGGTGATAAAGCTGAAGAGACTGGCAATCGTGTCCACTAATCAGGCTCCTTGAGCATTGGGCGAGGTCTCTGCGGCCGGGCTGGTCTCAGGTTGTTGCCCGCCCCTGCCGCCGCGCAGGTAGTCGCGCAGCAGCTCGTGCCAACGAGGTCGTTTGCGCGGTGGGACATGGTCCACGCCACCGGGCGACCACGGATTGCACCGCAGAATGCGCCAGGCGGTCAGCGCCGTGCCTTTCACCGCGCCATGCCGGTCGATGGCTGTATATCCGTAGTGAGAACACGACGGGTAGTACCTGCAGACGGGCCCCAGCAGCGGGCTGATCGTCCACTGGTACAGCTTGATCAGAGCCAGCAGCGGGTACTTCATCGCGCGCCCCCTCCCAGCAGCCGCTGAAAGGCGGCGTCCAGGTCTCGGGCCAGCTGTGCATGGTCGGCGTCGCCCGCTCCGGGCAGCGCCCGTACGACCACCAGGCTACCGGGGGGCAGCTTCGGCAGGCGGTCGCGTATCAGGTGCCGCAGTCTGCGCTTCACCTGGTTCCGTACGACCGCGCCACCTACTGCCTTGCTCACGACGAAACCCGCACGCGTCGGGGGAGCGCTCTCCCCAGGCGCGTGCGGGTCCGTTGCACCGCTGCGTAGATGGACGACGAGAAGCGGGCGTCCGGCCCGGCGTCCTCGGCGTACCGCGATCGCGAAGTCCTCGCGCCGCCTCAGCCGATTCTCGGTAGGCAGCACGTCATGACCTGTTAGCGATCAGGCGGACAGGTTGGCGCGACCCTTGCTGCGGCGGTTCGCCAGGATGGCGCGGCCGGCACGGGTACGCATGCGCAGGCGGAAACCGTGGGTCTTCGCACGACGACGGTTGTTCGGCTGGAAGGTGCGCTTGCTCACTCGGGGGCTCCAGAAATGATTCGTGTAGTGGCGGGGCATCGCCTGGCTGTCACCGTGCGCCCACGAGTAGCTCGCAATACGCCCGAGTGCACCGCTTCACAATCACTGATCGTGATCTTTGCCCATCGGAGGCAGGCGGCAGCAGCCATCGACAACTCGACCTGGTTACGGTACGCGCGGCTACGCCATCCGGTCAAACCAGGGTCACCGCCGCGCCGACTGTGCACAGGCTGTGGACAACAACTTGAACCGCACGGGTCGGCCTGACTACCGTGACTGGACTCGAATTCCTTTCCTACCCGCCTGCCGGGCCTGACCGACCCGTCCCGAGAACCACACATTCGTGGGACCTGTGAGAGAGCGTGCCTTGTGGCTGACGTACCTGCCGATCTTGCCGCAGTGTGGCCACGAGTGCTGGAGCAACTCCTCGGAGAGGGCCAGCAGGGCATCGAGCCCAAGGACAAGCAGTGGATCGAGCGCTGCCAGCCGCTCGCGCTGGTGGCCGACACTGCTCTCCTCGCCGTCCCCAATGAATGGGGCAAGCGCGTCCTGGAAGGTCGGCTGGCCCCGCTGATCAGCGACACCCTCAGCCGCGAATGCGGCCGCCCGATCCGGATTGCGATCACCGTCGACGACTCCGCGGCCGAGCCGGCTGCCCCGCCGCCGCCCGCCCGGCAACAGCACCGTTATCAGGGTCCGCAGCACGACGAGTCCCACCAGAGCGACACCTACGAGGGATACGGCCACCGGCCGCCGAGTGACGACGGTCTGCCGAACGTCCGCCCCGCCTATCCCGAATACCAGCAGCGCCCCGAGCCAGGGGCCTGGCCGCGCACCCAGGAGGAGCTGTCCTGGCAGCAGCCGCGGCTCGGCGGTTTCCAGGAGCGCGACCCTTACGCCACGGCCCGCCCCCAGCAGCCTCAGCACGACTACCGCTCACCGATGCCCGACCGAGGGCAGTACGAGCAACAGCGTCCCGAGCGGCACGAGTTGCCGGAGCCGCAGACGCCGCGGCACGGTGGCCCGCCCGTCGGGGGAGTACCCGGCGGTGGACCCGGCCCGTTGGGCGCACAGCCCGCGCCGGCTCCGGGCCCCGGCGAGCCGCACGCCAGGCTGAACCCCAAGTACCTCTTCGACACCTTCGTCATCGGCGCGTCCAACCGGTTCGCGCACGCGGCCGCCGTCGCGGTGGCCGAGGCGCCGGCGAAGGCGTACAACCCCCTGTTCATCTATGGGGAGTCGGGACTCGGCAAGACCCATCTGCTGCACGCCATCGGGCACTACGCGCGGAGCCTTTACCCGGGGACCCGGGTGCGGTACGTGAGCTCCGAGGAGTTCACCAACGAGTTCATCAACTCGATCCGCGACGGCAAGGGCGACGCGTTCCGCAAGCGCTACCGGGATGTGGACATCCTGCTGGTCGACGACATCCAGTTCCTCGCGAGCAAGGAGTCGACGCAGGAGGAGTTCTTCCACACCTTCAATACGCTCCACAACGCGAACAAGCAGATCGTCCTGTCCTCGGACCGGCCGCCCAAGCAGCTGATGACCCTCGAGGACCGGCTGCGGAACCGTTTCGAGTGGGGTCTGACCACCGATGTCCAGCCGCCCGAACTGGAGACGCGGATCGCGATCCTCCGTAAGAAGGCGGTGCAGGAACAGCTCAACGCCCCGCCGGAGGTACTGGAGTTCATCGCCTCGCGGATCTCGCGCAACATCCGCGAACTCGAGGGCGCGCTGATCCGGGTCACGGCCTTCGCGAGCCTCAATCGGCAGCCGGTCGACCTCGGGCTCACCGAGATCGTGCTCAAGGATCTGATCCCGGGTGGCGAGGACACCGCACCGGAGATCACGGCGAGCGCGATCATGGCGGCGACCGCCGACTACTTCGGACTGACGGTGGAGGATCTCTGCGGCTCGTCGCGGAGCCGGGTGCTGGTCACCGCGCGCCAGATCGCGATGTACCTCTGCCGTGAGCTCACCGATCTGTCGCTGCCGAAGATCGGTGCGCAGTTCGGTGGCCGTGACCATACGACGGTGATGCACGCGGACCGGAAGATCCGCGCGCTGATGGCCGAGCGGCGATCGATCTACAACCAGGTCACCGAGCTGACGAACCGCATCAAGAACGGCTGAGCGGGCTTCCACAGAGCCCTGAACAGGCTGTGGGCAGGGCTCCGAAGGGCGCCCCGGGACGGATTCCTGGGGCGCCCTTCGCGGTTCCGGGCCATCGCCACGCAACCGCGCCGCCACCGGCGCGACATTGCTCTGTTCGAATACGGACCGCCGGCCGGCCGTTCTCCACAGATCTGGGAACGATCTTCCGTCCACAGCCTGGGGACTGCCGAGTTGTCCAGATTGCATCCACAGGGCCGGCTGCTGAAGCATGATCACGGCAGGTCAGCCGGTTGTGGAATTGTGGCCAACCGTGCTCCACACCCTGTGGACGGGCCGCTCGTCCACAGGGTGCGATCAAGGTTGTCCCCACCCAGCCCACAGGCCCGGCCGTGTTGCCCACAGCTTCTCCACACCCCTGTCCACTGTTCGGCAACGAAACGCCCAAGCTCACTGGACCGAGTGAAAGGCGTCACACCAAGGTGCTGGATTGGGCTGTGGGGAACCTGGGTAAAGCTGGGGACAGCACTGGGGAGAAGTCCCTGTGGCCTGTGCATCGGGTGTGCAGAACTTTCGGGTGTCCACAGACAGCCCAGGTTGTCCACTGCTCCCGCCCACAGGGCCCGTGGACAAAAAATTGGGTCTGACCTGCGTGGATGGCGTTATCCACGGTTTCCACAGGCCCTACTACTACTCCCACCTAGAGTTACCGGGGAATTCGCTTCGAAGAGGGCCCTGTGCACAACTCGGTGCCGGACCTCTGGCCGCCGCTTGTCTCGACTTGACCCCGAGCCGCACCGAGTGTCGGTGCGGTGCGTCAGACTGGTCTCCGGCATCGGCCCCTGGCTCCGGCTGGGAGCCCCCATGCCGACGACGAAGGCCAGCAGGGCGAGCGAGCAACAGCAGGAGGCGGTTCCGGTGAAGATCCGGGTGGAGCGCGATGTACTCGCGGAGGCGGTGGCGTGGGTGGCACGGAGCCTCCCGGCCCGTCCGCCGGCGCCCGTTCTCGCGGGCCTTCTTCTGAAGGCCGAGGACGGCGCTCTCAGCTTCTCCAGCTTCGACTACGAGGTCTCGGCGAAGGTCTCGGTCGAGGCGGAGGTCGAGGAGGACGGGACGGTCCTCGTCTCCGGCCGTCTCCTCGCCGACATCTGCCGCGCTCTCCCCAACCGCCCGGTGGAGATTTCCACAGACGGTGTACGGGCGACCGTGCTCTGCGGTTCCTCCCGCTTCACCCTCCACACCCTTCCTGTGGAGGAGTACCCGGCCCTGCCGCAGATGCCGACCGCGACCGGCACGGTCCCCGGCGAGGTGTTCGCCTCCGCCGCCGCCCAGGTCGCCATCGCCGCCGGCCGCGACGACACCCTCCCGGTCCTCACCGGCGTCCGGATCGAGATCGAGGGCGACACCGTCACCCTGGCCTCCACCGACCGCTACCGCTTCGCGGTCCGCGAGTTCCTCTGGAAGCCGGAGTCCCCGGACGCCTCCGCGGTCGCCCTGGTGCCCGCCAAGACGCTCCTGGACACCGCCAAGGCACTGACCAGCGGTGACACGGTCACGCTCGCGCTCTCCGGCTCCGGTGCCGGTGAGGGGCTGATCGGTTTCGAGGGCGCCGGCCGCCGCACCACCACCCGGCTGCTCGAGGGTGACCTGCCGAAGTACCGGACGCTCTTCCCCACCGAGTTCAACTCGGTCGCGGTGATCGAGACCGCGCCGTTCGTCGAGGCCGTGAAGCGTGTCGCCCTCGTCGCCGAGCGGAACACGCCGGTGCGGCTCAGCTTCGAGCAGGGCGTGCTGATCCTGGAGGCCGGCTCCAGCGACGACGCACAGGCTGTGGAGCGGGTGGACGCACAGCTGGAGGGCGACGACATCTCGATCGCCTTCAACCCGACGTTCCTGCTGGACGGTCTGAGCGCCATCGACTCCGCGGTGGCCCAGCTCTCGTTCACCACCTCCACCAAGCCCGCGCTGCTCAGCGGCAAGCCGGCCGTGGACGCGGAGGCGGACGAGGCGTACAAGTACCTGATCATGCCGGTGCGACTGAGCGGCTGAGCGATGGAGGGCGGGTCAGCCCTTGCGCCCCTCGGTCGGGGGCGTGGCGGCGGTCCCCACAAGATCGCAGTATGCCGGTGCGACTGAGCGGCTGAGCCCCGCTCGGCCGCGCGGCCCGCTCACCTGCACGGTCCGTACGTTTGAGCGGCCGACCCCACAGGTGTGTGCCCGTGCCCCGGCGTAGGCTCGGACGCGGGTACGAAACGCCACACCGTAAGGAATCTGTCTGATGGAGCTCGGTCTCGTCGGCCTCGGCAAGATGGGCGGCAACATGCGCGAGCGCATCCGCCGCGCAGGCCACACCGTCATCGGTTACGACCGCAATCCGGACCTCGCCGATGTCCCCAGCCTTCAGGAGCTTGTGGACAAGCTCAAGGGTCCGCGCGTGGTGTGGGTGATGGTCCCGGCGGGTGCCGCGACCCAGTCCACCATCGACGAGCTGGCCGAGCTGCTGTCCCCCGGCGACATCGTCGTGGACGGCGGAAACTCGCGGTGGACGGACGACGAGAAGCACGCCGTCGAGCTGGGCATCAAGGGCATCGGTTTCGTCGACTGCGGTGTGTCGGGCGGTGTCTGGGGCCTGGAGAACGGCTACGCGCTGATGTACGGCGGCCATGAGGAGCACGTCGCCAAGGTGCAGCCGATCTTCGACGCGCTGAAGCCCGAGGGTGAGTTCGGCTCGGTGCACGCGGGCAAGGTCGGTGCCGGCCATTTCGCGAAGATGGTCCACAACGGCATCGAGTACGCCATGATGCAGGCCTACGCCGAGGGCTGGGAGCTGCTGGAGAAGGTCAGCTCGGTCACCGACGTCCGTGAGGTCTTCCGCTCCTGGCAGGAGGGCACCGTCATCCGTTCCTGGCTGCTCGACCTGGCGGTCAACGCGCTGGACGAGGACGAGCACCTGGAGAAGCTGCGCGGTTATGCACAGGACTCCGGCGAGGGCCGGTGGACCGTGGAAGCCGCCATCGACAACGCGGTACCGCTGCCCGCGATCACCGCTTCGCTGTTCGCGCGGTTCGCGTCCCGTCAGGACGATTCCCCGCAGATGAAGATGATCGCGGCCCTGCGCAACCAGTTCGGCGGTCACGCGGTCGAGAGCAAGAAGTAATCCACAGGCTGTTGGTAAGGCCTGTTGGCAAGCGGTAAGCCGGGGGAGGTCGGCGTCCACCATGCATGTCACGCATCTGTCGCTGGCCGACTTCCGCTCGTACGCCCGGGTCGAGGTCCCGCTCGACCCGGGCGTCACCGCTTTCGTGGGGGCGAACGGGCAGGGCAAGACCAATCTGGTGGAGGCCGTCGGCTATCTCGCGACGCTCGGCAGCCACCGGGTCGCCTCGGACGCGCCGTTGGTGCGGATGGGGGCGGACCGGGCGGTCATCAGGGCCGCCGTCACGCAGGGCGAGCGGTCCCAGCTGATAGAGCTCGAACTCAATCCCGGCAGGGCGAACCGAGCCAGGATCAATCGATCGTCGCAGGTCAGGCCGCGGGACGTGCTCGGGATCGTACGGACCGTGCTGTTCGCGCCGGAGGATCTGACGCTGGTGAAGGGCGATCCGGGGGAGCGGCGGCGCTTCCTGGACGAGCTGATCACGGCGCGCTCGCCGCGGATGGCAGGAGTGCGATCCGACTACGAACGGGTGCTCAAGCAGCGCAACACGCTGCTGAAGTCGGCGGCCATGGCGCGGCGGCACGGCGGCCGCTCGATGGACCTTTCCACGCTCGACGTGTGGGATCAGCATCTGGCGCAGGCCGGGGCGGAGCTGCTGGCTCGGCGGCTGGATCTGATCGCGACGCTGCAGCCGCTCACCGACAAGGCGTACGAGCAGCTCGCTCCGGGCGGCGGCCCGGTCACGCTGGAGTACCGCGGATCGGCAGGCGGCTCCGCCCAGACGCGCGACGAGCTGTACGAGCAGCTCGTCGCCGCGCTCGCCGATGTGCGCAAGCAGGAGATCGAGCGGGGGGTCACGCTCGTCGGGCCGCACCGCGACGAGCTGCTGCTCAAGCTGGGCGAGCTGCCGGCGAAGGGATACGCGAGCCACGGCGAGTCCTGGTCGTACGCGCTGGCACTGCGGCTGGCCTCGTACGACCTGCTGCGGGCCGAGGGGAACGAGCCGGTGCTCGTCCTCGACGACGTCTTCGCGGAGCTGGACGCGCGGCGGCGCGAGCGGCTTGCGGAGCTGGTTGCTCCGGGCGAGCAGGTGCTGGTCACGGCGGCTGTGGACGATGACGTTCCCGGAGTGCTGGCAGGGGCGCGGTACACGGTCGCGGACGGCGCGGTGGAGCGCGTATGAGCGAGAACGAGACATCTGGGAGCCCGGCGAAGGTGCCCGAGCCCTCCGGGGTGGACCTGGCGCGGGTCGCGCTGCGCGCGGCCAAGGAACAGGCCCGGGCGCGGGGTGCTGCCGCGCAGGAGAAGCGGCAGGCCAGGCGGGGTGGAGGACTGCGTTCCGGAGCGCGGGCGGACGGCCGGGATCCGCTGCCGCTCGGCTCGGCGATCAGTCGGCTGATCACCGAGCGGGGCTGGGAGACTCCCGCGGCGGTGGGTGGGGTGATGGGCCGCTGGCCGCAGATCGTGGGCGAGGACCTGGCGAAGCACTGTGTTCCGCTGCGGTACGACGACGATCCGGACGAGCGCGTGCTCACGGTGCAGTGCGACTCGACCGCGTGGGCCACGCAGCTGCGGCTGCTGGCGCCGCGGTTGGTGGCCCGGCTGAACGAGGACCTCGGGCAGGGCACGGTCCGCCTGATCAAGGTCCTGGGTCCGGGCGGCCCCGCGCACCGGTACGGCCCGCTTCGCGCGCCGGGCAGCACGGGTCCGGGCGACACGTACGGCTGACGACGTTCGGCTGAAGACGTCCGAGGCGGTGCGCCTCCGGGGCTCCTGGACGGCTCACGGCCCGGGCGAGCCGCGCCGCCCTCCCCCGGCGGAAAGCGGGGAAGACCAGCGGCGGCTGCGCCCCTGCCCCTGGTCGCGCACGCTTCGCGGCGCGTCGGGCCCGGCGTACGCCACCGGTTCCGCACCGCGCAACCCGGGCCGCGGAGGCGGTCCTGGCCGCGGCAGGCGGGGGCCGGCGCGGGGGCTGAAGCGTCCGTGACTCATGAGGCGTCCCTCACCGTAGCCGGAGGTTGACAGGCCGAAGCGCTCAACGCCCGTGTGAGCCTCTTGGAGCCCCTTCCCGGATATGGGGG